>NZ_DBBF01000036.1:0-28007 GCF_002292065.1 Acinetobacter sp. UBA991
CTTTAACTTCCTAAGCCCCTTGACAATTGTCCATCACGAAATTCAAGTACCAGACTTGCCCCCGTTTTATCGTGAAACTGGAAATGAATCGGGATTAAATTTTTGAGCTCATCCGTGTGATTAAACTCGCTGTGCTCAGAAAACTGTAACGGATCCCAAAAATATAAAACTTCCCCCAGAGAGGTCGGCAGTCCTTGTTGAATGGCAGATAAATCCTTTTTTAAGGTTTCAACTGAGTTGTAGTTAGACGCAGCCCAGCCACAAATATCCAAAGCTGAAATGAGTTTAGCATTTGGTGGCGCGTCGGCTTTTTTCGGATAACGCGAAGGGGGTAACCAAAGTGCGGCTGCCGAAAATCCTTCTGTATTCATGGCATCACATAGTTTGGTATCAAGCAGATTTAAAGGGAGCTTAATCCCAATCCCCATAAAACCATATTTTGCAGTCCAGTGATAAGCTGATGTATTCGGACTTAAGCTATTAATTGCTTTTAAGGACGTTGCCAATGGGATTGCAGCCAGTTGCCAAGTAAATGTGGCGGCAAAATCCATAGTACGCCCAGAAATACGATAGCCTGTTGCTTGAGGTAAAATAAATTCGGTACACATATTATTTTCTCTTTTGATTATTAAAATAAATCATGATTTTTGGTTTTTATTTGATCTTAAATTATTATGTAAGTGCTTTAAATATATAAGATCGTTTGAGCCTTTAAAAAATAACAGAGAGTATTTTTATAGTCAAATTATTTTAAATTAAATAGTGGTGGTTTATTTTAAATTGATTTTTAAATATAAATAATTAATTAAGTTTAAAAAATAAAAATCAGCTCGGCAATCTTTTACTGTGAATTTTTATAGTTGGCATATTCATTGCTTAATTTATGATATCTGGTCTGACCAGTCAGACAATGCGTTAAATTGGAGCAGCGATGCAACTCGAAACATTCAATCAGCTAGATTCAGGTGAGGCCCAACGGGTTTTGCAAGGCTGTGTGCACATTCCCACTTGGATTTCTGAATTGCTACAGCAACGTCCTTACAGCTCTAAAGAACAGCTTTATAAAACAGCGCTTGCACAAGCCCAAACCTGGCAATGGCCTGAAATTTCTACGGCCTTGGCGCAACATCCACGTATTGGCGAGAAAAAAGCGGCAGCGGTGTTGTCTGAAAAAGAGCAGCAGTTTTCTCAGCAAGAACAAGGGCAGATCCAAACCGATGCAGTGCTGCAACTGGCACTTTATCAGGGCAATTTAGATTATGAGCACAAATTTGGGCATATCTATCTGATTCGTGCAGCAGGTCGTTCAGGGCAACAGATACTGTCTGAGCTGCAACGCAGACTCAAAAACACAGCAGAACAAGAGCAAGCCGAAGTGAAGCAGCAATTAGGGGAAATTGCACTGCTTCGTTTAAATCAGGAGATTCAATAATGGCGGGTATCAGCACACATATTTTAAATGCATCACTGGGTCAGCCTGCGTCAAAGGTTCTGGTGAAATTACTGCAGCAAGTGGATCAAGGCTATGTGTTATTAGATCAGCAACTTACCGATACCGATGGTCGTATTAAAACATTCAACATCGATGTATTTGTGCAGAGCAATTACCAATTAATTTTTGAAGTTGCCGATTATTTTCAAGCTTTGAATACCGAAAGTTTTTATCCACGTGTGTGTATTGATTTTAAGGTCGCTGATATTCAACAGCACTATCACGTGCCGTTATTAATCAGTCCGTTTTCATATTCAACCTATCGTGGCAGCTAAACCAACTCAAGCAATGTGGACATTATGAATTTAATTTGAGGAATTAACCCATGCAGCAAGACAACTTAGACCGTGAGGCTCACGGATCAGCAGAACATCAATATTTAGGCATGAACAAAAACCTCATTTATGGTTTGCAGCATGTCTTAACCATGTATGGCGGCATCATTGCACCACCGTTAATTATTGGCGCTGCGGCAGGTTTGCAAGCCTCGGAAATTGGATTGTTGGTAGCGGCTGCATTATTTGTTGGGGGAATTGCCACAGTTTTGCAAACCGTTGGTTTCAAGCATTTTGGGGCGAAATTGCCGATTGTTCAGGGTGTATCTTTTGCAGGGGTCGCCACCATTCTTGCTATTGTGACCACAGGTGGTGGTTTGGCATCGGCGTTTGGTGCAGTCATTGTGGCGTCGATTATTGGCCTGTTGCTCACCCCATTTTTTGCAAAAATCATCCGTTTTTTCCCACCAGTGGTGACGGGTTGTGTGATTACCATGATCGGTATTTCGCTGACGCCTGTGGCAATCCGCTGGATTATGGGCGGCAATCCTAAAGCTGAAAACTGGGGGGATCCAGCCAATGTCGGTTTGGCATTAATGACCTTAGCGATTGTGATTATTTTTAGTATGTTACGCAGCCAAATTTTGCGTCGGCTTGCAATTTTGATTGCGATTGTGTTGGGAACAATACTGGCTTATTTTGCAGGATTCACTGATTTTTCTAATGTGGGTTCAGGCTCTATCTTTGCTTTGCCGAGCTTTTTCCACTTCGGTTCTCCTGTCTTTGAGTTTTCTGCCATTCTTTCCATGGTGATTGTGACCTTGGTGGTGATGACGGAAACCACCGCAGATATTATTGCGATTGGTGAAATCGTGGGCAGCAAAGTCGATTCTAAACGGATTGGGGATGGCTTACGTGCAGATATGTTATCGAGTGCAATCTCACCGATCTTTGGTTCATTTATGCAAACGGCATTTGCACAGAATGTTGGACTGGTGGCGATAACTGGCATTAAGAGCCGATTCGTAGTGGCAACTGCTGGGGGAATTCTGATTGTTTTAGGTTTACTGCCGATTGTGGGGCGTTTAGTCGCATCCATTCCGATGCCGGTATTAGGTGGAGCGGGGATTGTCCTGTTTGGAACGGTCGCAGCCAGTGGAATTCGCACTTTAGCAAAAGTGGATTATAACGAGCATAAGAACCTGATTATTGTCGCGACCTCATTGGCGATTGGCATGATTCCGATTGTAAACCATGAGTTTTATGCACAATTCCCTGTTTCTGTGCAGATGTTATTACACTCTGGGATCAGTTCGACCTGTATTACTGCAATTCTACTCAACATCATTTTCAATCATCTTCCATTCACTAAAAAATCTGTGGAAGTGGCAAGCTTGCCCTTAAATTCAGGGCATTGATCATCACGGATTCAGAATTGAATATTCAAACTGAATCCTGCTTTTTACCTGCACATCGTTAGACGTCACTTATTCAATTTTGAATAGGTCTGGGGGAGTTTTGGCTTTAAAAAAGTGCAAAGCAAGATTTTTAAAGCATCAGCAGGTCGGTTTTAAACGTTTTAAATCAATTTTTAGATCCAAGATCTAGGGGATATCTATGCAAAAAATTCACTTAACATCGGTTGCTTTCGCAGTCGCTATGGGGACAACACTACCTGCATGGGCTGCCGATACCAGCTTAAATGCTTTATTTAATCTGCAACAAGATTGTCAGCCTCAGGACAATTCAATTGAATCGATTTCCGCTGTATTTGCCTGTGGTAGCGTGCATGGTGTGGTCAAGTCTACTTATTATTCACTCAATAATGGTTATTTTGTGAATAATTTAAATCAAGATACCACGGTGATTGGCGGCTATATCAAATATGAAACAGCGCCTTTTTATGGAGTGCAGGCAGGAATTGGCTATGATATTCAACGCCGATTAGATGAAAAAAACAAAAATGATGAAGTCTCTGAATTAAAAGAAGATCGTGATGGTTTAGCAGAAGCCTATCTGACGTGGAAAAATGATTTGGCTCGGGTGACCGTCGGGAATCAGCGTCTCAATTTGCCGTTTATGGGAGATTATGCGGACCGCCGTGTATTGATGTTCTTATATCAAGCTGCGGATGTACAGATCGGGAATAACAATGATTTCCTGCGCCTGACCAAAGTAAATAAATATAAAAGTTATGCGGAAGATGAGTTCACCAAAAGCTCACGTCAAAATTCAAAATTGCAAACCGATGGAGTTTGGTCGATTGGTGCTGGGAAACGCTTTGCACTAGCGGATGATAAGACCCTGAAAACACAACTGTGGTATCAGGATTATGATGATTATCTACGTTTGATCTATACCCAAGCGGATCTGGCATTTCCAAAATTGAATTATGCTCCTGAGTTTTCACTGCAATATATGTCTGGCAAGGATCAGGGCAAGGCACTTGCAGGCGAGGTCAATAGTCAGGTTTGGGGTGTCCAAGCTGCGTTGAAAGTTTTACCCGCTGCCACTTTGAAGCTGGCCTATAACTATATTAAGCCCGATCAAAACAGCTATTTAAATGGCGCGTTACTCATGCCTTATGCCAGTCAGACATCGTCTGGTGAAATTTTTGCACAACCTTTTTTTACCAGTACCCAAGATTTAGGTGCGGGCAATGCCTTGATGGTGTCTTTGGAGGGCAAACTGACAGATCAAGTGATTGCAGGAGCACGTTATTCATTTATGGATTTAAAAGAGGCTGAAAATCTCGCCAGTCGAAACCAATCTGAATACATGCTGTTCGGCATTTATAACTTCAAGGGTGCTTTGAAAGGTTTTAGTGTCAGTAATTTTGCAGGGATTCAGACTTCTCCACGCTATGACAAGAATTTCTTACAAAACCGTTTTGCACTGAGCTACAAATTTTAAAGGACGAGGTAATAATCATGATGGCCAGCTTAAATAGCCGTTCAAGAATCTGGATTAAACAACCACTTGCAATTTATACCGCGAATCAACTCGACGCGAGTAATGGCTTGGTAATTGAAAATAATAAAATCATCGAGGTCTTGGCAAAGGACCAGCAACCGAGTCTGCCATGTGATGACATATTCGATGCCAAAGATTTGGTGGTGATTCCTGGGTTGGTGAATAGCCATCATCATTTTTATCAAACCTTGACTCGGGCTTGGGCACCTGTGGTTAATCTACCTTTATTTCCATGGTTGGTTAATCTGTACCCGGTATGGGCACGTCTAAATCCAGAACAGTTACATGTGGCGACTCAAGTGGCTTTGGCCGAGTTGTTGTTATCGGGCTGTACCTTTGCTGCGGATCATCATTATTTATTCCCGCAACAATTGACCGATGCGATTGATATTCAAGTTAATGCCGCGCAGCAATTGGGAATGCGGGTGATGTTAACCCGTGGTTCGATGAGTCTCGGACAAGAACAGGGTGGTTTACCGCCACAGCATACTGTGCAAAGCATGGAGGTTATTTTAAGGGACAGTGAGCGCTTGGTGCAGAAATATCATCAACGGGGGGATAATGGCATGGTCAATATTGCTTTGGCCCCATGCTCACCCTTTTCGGTCACACAGGAGATTATGCGAGAAAGCGCGCAACTTGCCCAGACACTGGATGTTCGATTGCATACACACCTTGCCGAAACCTTGGATGAGGAAAGCTTTTGTCTGGAAAAGTTTGGTATGCGTACGGTGGATTATTTAGAACACGTGGGTTGGCTGAATGAACGGACTTGGTTGGCACATGGTATTCATTTTAATGCGGATGAAATTCAGCGTTTAGGGCAGGCGGGTGTAGGGATTTGTCATTGTCCCCATTCCAATATGCGCCTCGCCTCAGGGATTTGTCCAACTCTTGATTTAATGCAGGCAGGTGCCAAGGTCGGTTTGGGGGTTGATGGTTCTGCCTCTGGAGATGCTTCAAATTTAATTCTGGAAGTTCGTCAGGCCATGTATTTACAGCGTTTAAAATACGGTGCCGAAAGGATTACCCCTGAGTTGGCCTTGCATTGGGGAACCCATGGTTCTGCGCAACTATTAGGGCGTGGACAGCATTTAGGACAATTTGCACCTGATTATCAGGCCGATTTAGCCTGTTATAAACTCGATGAATTGAAATTCTCAGGTAGTCATGACCCGATTGCAGCCTTACTCTTGTGTGGTGCAGATAAAGCAGAACATGTGATGGTTGCAGGTCAGTGGCAAGTCAAACATGGCGAGATTCAGGGGCTTGATTTAGAGGAACTGAAAACGAAGCATCGTGCCGCAGCAAAAGCCTTATTGGCGGCTTAAGAAATCGTTGTTGATTTAACTCAAAAGGAGGGGGCTGATAAGTGCCCCCTTTAAGGATTTAATCCAGTGGATTGCCGATAATATTACTGATGATGCCTTGCATGATATGTGAACCTTGTTCTTGATACAGCGATTGATACCATTCTTCAGTCACTTGAGGATCTTTCATATGGGTGACATCGCAACGCTTACGTGCTCGGAGCACCATTTCCTTAGTGCGATCATTGCGCTTATTTTGATAACGTGCCAATGCATCCTCTAAACCAAAGGTATTGATTTGCAAGGCACGAGCAAGATAAATCGCATCTTCCATGGCTTGGCAGCCGCCTTGTCCGATATCTGGGGTGGTGCTATGCGCTGCATCACCGAGCAGCACCACACGTCCTTTATAAAAATCCATAAACGGTTCAATGTCATGAATTTCGACACGATTGGTTTTTTGCTCATCTAAAGCTCCAATCAGTTTTTGTACAGGCTCACACCAGCCGCTGAAATGGGATTTGAGGTCTTGCTTATATTGTTCACGTTGATTGGCCAGCCCAGCCGCTAACGGAACATCAAAGAAAAAATAAAAACGATTTTGGGCAACAGGCATCAGTGAGACACGTTTACCTTCACCGATATACGTCGTCCATTGCATGGCAGGTGCAATGGCTTCATCAATATCAACCAAACCATTCCAATTCACATAACCTGCATAGCGACGTTCAACCTGATAACCGAGGACAAATTTTCGGGTGAGCGAATGTGTGCCATCTGCACCAATCAGTAAATCGGCTGTAATTTGTGAGCCATCATGAAAATGAAGGGTGACATCATCTTGATGGCTTTCAATCGCCGTCATTTTCATGCCCAGTCTGATATCTTCCAGACCAAATTGCTGCATTAATAATTGTTGTAGATCTGCTCGGGCGACAGGGTAGGCACGTTGCCCGACTTCTTTATATAAAGGTGATAAGCTAAATTGGGTCATGGTTTGTTGGCTCAGTCCATCCACATAAGCCAAAGATTCCATTTGTCCACCAAGCGCCTGAATTTGATCGGTTAAGCCCAAATAGTTGAGGCACTTAACCCCATTTGACCAAAGTGAAATAGCGGCCCCAACAGGTAAGATTTCGGCAGCTTGTTCATAGATTGTGACCTGATGACCAAATTTTTTTAAAGCGATACCAGCAGTCAAACCGCCCATACCTGCACCTACAATCGCAATATTCATCGTTCAGACCCTAAATATATAAATAAGTTTCTAAACAGTTCTAAGCGAGAAGTGTGCCAATTTTAGCAACTGGTTTTACTGGTCATACCAGATAATTTGCTTTATTAAAAAGCAAAAATAGAAAGGTTGCATTGATGTGGTTCAAAGCATGGGGCAAAGTGGTGCAGATTTAATTTTCGTGCTTAGATTGAGCTGTTATGCCGAGAAAAGTACACACCCGCCCGTTGCGCAGCACCAATAATATGCGCTTGCATGGCTTTTTCAGCCGCAGCTGCATCTTGCTTAAATAAGGCTTGCAGAATTAATTCATGTTCTTGAATGGTTTTAAATGCCAGATTAGGTTGAACGAAAGGCAGGATCTGGCTTTTTTTAATCCATTCAGTATGCATTTTAAGTGTTTGAATAATTGATTGATTGTGACTAAGTTCAATAATGTGCCGATGAAAAGCATAATCAAATTCAGAGGCTGCTTGCCAGTTCTGCTGTTTGATTGCACTGGCAAGTGATTGGTAGTGTTGTTGGAGGGTCGACTTATCCTCTTCGGTTAAGTACTCACATGCAAGCAGGGCACAGAAACCTTCCAATACATAACGTAATTGATAGAAATCTTTAAGCGAAACACGGTGTTCGCCATCCCATTGTTCAGCGGCTTGGCTATGCTGTGAAATCACATAAACCCCTTTACCCGCCTTAATTTCCAACAATCCTAAAGCGGCAAGACGGGTTAATGCCTCACGTAAAGAAGCGCGGCTGATTCCCAACTGGAGGGCAAGATCACGTTGTGAGGGTAAGGCAGAACCAACTGCATAAGTATTTTGTTGAATGCGTTGATGAATCACTTCCACCGCTTGCTCAGTCACCTGAGAGGATTTTCCATTGAGCATAGCCTGTGGACTCATCAGTAACGCACCTTAAATATAAAAATAAACAGTTTGATTCTACACAAAATTTATCTTTTTGTTGGTGCTGTTGCTTAAAAATAGCTATATTTTTAACAACAGGTCAGACCAGTTGGACTGGATCTTGCATAATAGAATAGAAATGAAACCTTCAGGAATGATCAATGACAGTGCATGTTGCTAAAACCGTAGCTTTACCGACCCATTTGCAGGCATTAACCAATCTTGCTGATGCCAGAATTGGTGCAACTATCATAAGTTGTTCCGATGAGTTTTTTGCAGAAGCGGCAAGAATGTTGCAAAGCACACCCGCTCAATTCATTGAAGGAAAATATGATGACAATGGCAAATGGATGGATGGATGGGAAACGCGACGTAAGCGTGAGTCTGGTTATGATTGGTGTATTGTTCGTTTAGGTGTGACAGGGCTTGTATCTGGATTTGATATTGATACCTCATTTTTTACAGGCAATTATCCAGCCTCTGCTTCCGTTGAGGGCTGCTATGCGCCAGATAATCAATTGGAAGGTATTACTTGGACGACGTTATTAGAAAACTCAGTTTTATCTCCAGACCAGCATCATTTTTTCGACTGTGCCGCTCAGAAAATTACCCATATCCGCATTAATATTTTCCCTGATGGCGGTATTGCACGTTTAAGAGTGTATGGCCGTGTGCTGCTCGAAAATGTCGATACAACCCAGCAGATGGATTTGATTGGTTTGAAAAATGGCGGGCGTATTGTGGCCTTTAGCGATGCGCATTTCGGCCATCCGAATAATCTACTCAGTCCTGAGCGAGGCTTAAATATGGGCGATGGTTGGGAGACCAAACGTCGCCGTGCCCCTGGTTTTGATTGGTGCATTATTGCTTTGGGACAAACAGGCCAGATTGAAAAAATTGATGTAGATACCGCGTATTTTAAAGGGAATTTTCCTGCGTTTTGTTCGATTCAAGCTGCTTATATTGAAGATGCAACCGATGCGCAACTTATTCCGCAGAGTATGTTCTGGCCTTTTTTATTGGAACAGCAACCTTTGAGCATGGACAATATTCATGAGTATGTTGCAGAAGTGCTTCAACATCAAAAAGTGAATTATATCCGCGTCAATATGATTCCTGATGGCGGGATTAGTCGGATTCGTTTATGGGGGAAAGCGGCACTGGTTGCAAAATGATTTTTCAGGGATTTAAGGGGCGAAGCCCCTTAGCACACCCTCAAAAACCAATGGCGCAGCCATTGGTTTTTGAGCTTTTGATTTTAATTTGATTGCATAACCTGTAGTTATTTTTAAGCAAATAAAGCAACAGCGCAAAAGTTGTCTTGCGCGACAGTGTTGCTCACGCGATGCAACTGATCTAAAGAGAATCAACCTATGCATGAAAAAAATATTGAAATTCGGCCTTTAACTCAAGACAGTTTTGCTGATTTTGGGGATGTGATTGAAAAGAGCAACAAAGACTTTATTCCGATTAATCAGGGACTCACTGAACGCTATCACGCCTTATCTCTTGCACAGGTGTCAGGCGATCAGGTCGCGGTAGGGATGAGTATTTTTCATAATCTGTTTGCAACTCCCATTCCATTTCAGATTGAGATGTTGGAACGACATCCGTATGGTTCACAGTCTTTTATTCCATTACAGCAACAGAAGTTTATTGTTGTTGTGGCGTTGCCTTTTGATCAAACGCGACCTGATGAGCAACGGATTCAAGCTTTTATCAGCAATGGGCAGCAGGGAATTACCTACCATCAAGGGGTATGGCATCATCCTTTAATTACTTTGGAAGCAAATAGTGATTTTCTGGTCGTAGATCGCATTGGTGGTGGCAGTAATTGTGATGTCCATCATTTATCTCAACCGTGCTGGATCACTGAGGCTTTAGTACAGTCAGAGATCGTGAATTTGTAACCATTAAACCATGCTTTTATATTTTCTTTTAAATGGCCTATTCTGTTCAGTAATCTAGTGCATTCAGAAGCTTTTTTAGATTCTTTTCTTGATATAATTTTATTTCTTATAAGGTTTACGAAATAGAACCAGAAGATACCCTGCAAGAGAAGCCTTGTGTTCTTGATTGGAATATGAAGTAGTTTTTGAATCAAGAGTTTTGCCTGTTTTTATAAATCTTAATATTTGAAAGATATTGAATTGATGTCGAGCGATCATAATGAGTATTGATAAAAAGCAGTTCATTAAAGTTGCACAAGCACATTTAAAATCTATAGAACATCAATTAAACACAGAGTTAGCCATGTTGTCTAATCGATCATGGCATGACACAACAAAGTTCTTGCTTATAGAATACGATTCATCACAGTTTGATAGTCAGTTTTCTGTGAGCTTATGGGCGATGGATGAGTACGGTAATTCTATTAATTCTAATAAACATGACTTTCTAATTGATAATACGATTGCAATTCCTGTGGAGATATATGATTACGATAATTATGCTAATGATGAAGAATGGGATGAAGTTGATCCTTGGGCAACTGCGTCAACATTGATAGAACATTGGTTTGCGCAACAATGGAATAATCATCCATTAATAAATTTTCCCGCATATATCGGGCACCATGACAGTTACTTCAAAACTGAATTGTCGAATCTCATGCAGATAGATTGGGATGCTATTCTCAAACGTGCTCAGACCCGATAAAACTATTTTTAGAAAGGCGGACTTTTTTTTTCAAATTCGTATCGATTTGCGCTTAAGTACTCTTTTACCATGATAAAGAACAATTCAGATTTGAGCTATTACAGTTTACGATATACAAATTTATAGGGAAAAAATGCACAATTATCCGAAGATCAGAGTTCTTTCATACATTGGAGTGATGAAGCTGAATGATGTCGTAGATATAAATGCGATTGAGGCGTTGGCTAACAAATACATTGAGACACTCACGCCGTCGATAAACACTGAAGATTTGGGTGAGTGGCGACTCTTGATGTATTTGGTGTTTAACCACGGCGATGTTATTGGGCTTGGCAAGTGTTGCGTCACCTATCCGTCAGACAAAGAAAAAAGCTGGTCGATTGGCATTCCTGTTCCTGACCTGAAACAAGCCGCTTATGGTCTGGAAGAAAAACATTTCGTTCGTACTAGCGTTGATCGACGAGCCGAGTTCCATGACCCTGTTAATGCTAAATTCGCTGATTATTCCGATTTGCAGACGTGTCTAGCTACGAATGTCATTCGTGGTTTGGAGGCTGCTTTTTTGCGTGGCGTGACCATTGCAGGGAAACGCATTAAGCTTATACGACCAGTGTAGTAGTCGCTATGGTGGTAAAAGTTAATGCTTAAGGGTTAAATTGGCAAAGGATTGATAAATATTATGTTATCTACAGTTAATATATTAGTGCAATTTGTCGAAGGCCATATGGAAACGCGCTTATTCGAAGATGCTTTATACAATGATCCTGATATTGAAAAATTATTATCTGCTGAGCTAGCTCCACAATACGCACTTGCTGCCCACACGCTTTATCATTATTTGATCACTCTAAATTATCGCAATCCGATTGATGTGTTGAATGCCGAATCCGTGATTGTAAAATATTTAAAAGAACAACAAGGGATTAACGTGCGAGTGTCTAGTGGTAAGGCTGATATGGTTAAGCTTATTGCTGTAGTTCAACCAAAGTGGTTGGAACTTGATCCAAGTTATGTACAACAACTTATGCAAGAAGCCCCAGAAAAACTATCAAAAGATGAATTAAAAAAATGGCTACAATGCAGAATATTGGAACTCTTTCGCTATGCAAAGAAACCACCTAAATGGCTCCAAGCACCAGCTTGGCCGATAGGAGAGAAAAAACCATTAGTCTTTCTAGGGCAAATTACAATTCCAGATTATTTTCATGATGAGGCTGCTGCATACGTCTTCCACGATCCAGTAACTCAACAATGCCAAACCATAGTTCAAGTATGTTGACGACTAGATAGGGTTTGAAAATTACTTCAAACCCTATCTAAATAATCAGTATTTCCCTTTAAAATTCGCACTGATGCGTTGTTTTAGATATTCCTTCGCTGTAATTGCTGGATATTTCTTTTGTGGGCTTTCGATCAGCACATCTTCATTGGCTTGGCAGAAGAACGCCAGACTATAACGTGCTCCTTGGTATTCATCTGCTTCTGGATTTTTGACTCGGTGGAAATTAGAAGGTAATTGATCATCACTCCAATGCATCAGTACAGTCAGAGATTGTGAATCTCTGACTGTATAAATTTTATAAAAGAAGATATGTACTTTATAATATTGGAAGGTTGCTCATTTTAATTTAGAATTCTTGATTCTATGAATATTCGCATATCTTTATTATTTTCTAATTAAGATTTTTATATAAAACATAAATATTGATTTTCTATGTCAACAAAACGTTATGTAGCAAGAGAATTGCTTGAACAGCACACAAAGCAAAAGAAGCAAGAAAAATTAGAACAAAGACGTTTGGCGCTTGAACAACGAGCTAAAGAAAAAAGACAGGCGAAAATACATATTAGCCTTTTGATTATTGTATTTATTTTACCGTTATTTTTATTTCCAGCATATCCACGCAATCAGTGGCAGTATGAGATTTATCGTTATATCACAGAGCAGATGTTGATTACGGTAGGGACTAAAGGTCCATTGCCATTTTTTACTATTCTTTCAAGTATTTATTATACGATTGTAACCTCTGTTTTCGGAGGTTATTTGTGCTTCTTATTCATTAAGAGAGTCGGCGTGAGCAAGGCGTTTCAGGAAAAAATTTATAGTAAATTTTTTCAGGCCGAGTTTAAAGCATCGGAGAAATATCCATGGCTGGAGAAACCATTAATAAAAAAAACGATTGTTTCAGGTATATTTTTCTTATTCCTCTTAATCGGCATCCTACATTTTCTACATGATGAAATTTCCTTTCAGGATGGTAGCCGTAGAGGTGCACTCATCCAGTTAAGTTATAATTATCGAATTGGCGTAATTTTTTGGGAAGCATGTATTAGCACTATTACGATCTTTCCATTTTTCTATTTTGGTTTTTTATTCATTTATCTTGTTAACTATTTTTTCAGAGGTTTAGGTACGGGAAAAATCAATATTCCTCAAAAAGCGGTACCTAAAAGAACCAAGAAGAGATCACGGAAAAGATCATAAACGGAAAAAATAAATCGATATTTTTTAAGAGTAGACAGAGACGATTTACCTCTGTCTACAATGAATCAACGATTAGTATTTCCCTTTAAAATTCGCACTGATGCGTTGTTTTAAATATTCCTTGGCTGTAATTGCTGGATATTTCTTTTGTGGGCTTTCAATTAGCACATCTTCATTGGCTTGACAGAAGAAAGCGAGGCTATAACGTGCTCCTTGGTATTCATCTGCTTCTGGATTTTTGACTCGATGGAAATTAGAAGGTAATTGATCATCACTCCAACGCATTAACATATCGCCGATATTACAAGTGATCACATCATCTCGTGGTTCGATACTGGTCCATTGTTGTTGCTCCATATCTTTACCTGGGCACACTTGCAGACCACCTTGACCATTACGCTGAAACAATAAGGTTAAACAATCAAAATCGGTATGTGCGCCTGCACGCCATAGACCTAATTGATCTTTCAGAGCAGGATCAATAGCATAGTAATGCAACATTCTTAAAGTGCTTTGATAGCTGTCTTGTTCAGGATCATGAGCAAGGCTAAAAAAGTTATCTGCAAAACCCAGTTTATAAGCAAAACAGGAGAGTATTTTCATACCCACGTGCCAACACGCTTGTTCAAATTCAAGCATGGTATTTTTAAAGTCAGGCAGCTCTTGCTCGGTTGGATAAAGTCCATCCATACGTGGGCGAGTGATTTGGTAGGATTCTTTCTGGTCTGGGGTACTGGTTGATGGACGAACTTGAGCCTTACTTTCCCAACCTGCATTTCGATGAAGTGGGTAGCGTGCTTTGACCGGTTCAGGCAGATCAAAAAACTGTTGTGTCATGTCAAATGCAGTTTGAATCTGCTCAAGTGGAATACCATGATGCGAGACCTGAAAGAAACCAATATCAGTGGCAGCCGTCCAGAGTTGTTCCGCAATCTCATATTTACGTTGTTCAAAGTCAGATAAATCAATCACTCGGACTTCGCGTTCAAAGGTTTCTTGACCCAAAGCTCCCATACGAGCTTCTTTTTGCAGTTCTTCTAAGCTGTAGTCTTGTTCAGCTAATGTAGTCATATTGGCGCTATTCATATTTTCAACCTCATCTTTTGGATAAACCGTGACCCAATCAAATAGATTGAAAGAGACGGGGTCACATTCAAAAAAGAGCTGCACTTTTTCCATAAGACAAAGCTTATAAAAAAAGTGAGCTGATTTCTGAGCAATGACCCACATAGCAGTCGATGTGACTGACTATGCTGAACGCTTCTACTCTGACAGAAAGAATGAAGCACTTTTTGTGCCAGTTTATAAAGTGAAATAGGTCAATATGAGCAGAAACACTGCAATTTCTTGTGAAAATGTTGAAAATCAAACAACAGTGGACTTTAATCTGTCTAAAGATGGCGCTGAATTAAATGACTTTCAGAAGGGATGTTGTCATATGAGTAATTTATCTCACCGACGTCAGTGACCACTTATTGAATAACAGATTATTCTTGCTGAAGATTTTCGATTTTTACTCTCTTTTGATGGAATAAACTACCAATGACTACATTGCCCTCCCTTATGCCAGAGTCCAAGTTTTGGGCATTGATGACAAAAGTAGATCATCCATTACTGTTGTCAGGACAAGATGTTGCGAGCTTACTTCCACTCAAATCCACATTGAGCAATATGCATCCCGATGAGATTGTTGCCTTTGCGTTACGATTGACAGAGCGATTGGAGAAGTTGCTGATAGCATCGCGAGCAAGACGAGGCCCCTTTGGCGATGATGCGCTGCTTTATGCCGCCTGTTATGCGATTGCACGAGGACAGGCGTGGTTCGAGGCATCACTGCACTGGCCGAGGATATTCGACGATAGAGTTAATCCTGAGATGAATTGGTGTGAATCTCTGCTGTATGTGGGCGGGCAAGCTTGGAGTCTAGCGACTGGTGGCAAAAAGGATGATTTTCCTGTTTGGACGCTGGAAGATGGATTACGACCTTTTGTGAACAAGATGCCCATGAGTATAGAAAATCGTGCCTTAGCAACCGCCACATGGGAAAATTTTATCGTCTATGCCCACTTCGAGCAGCACCCCGCCATTGAGCGGACGGTAGAGTCTGACGCGGAAGTTCGAGTGACATTTACCGACTTGTTGGATGACTATTTTTGGTGCTTGTTGGACTTAGGTGATTACCTTGGCTTGGTCGATGAAATAGGTCAAAGCTTTCAGATACTGCACGATGCAAGCAAGAATCTATACTGGGCTGAGGTTCCGTACGAAGCTGAGCGAGCTTCTTATGGGCAAGAGTTTTCAAGAGAAGAGATATTGGCTTTGCTCAATCAATTACCAAGGTATTTCAGTACAGGGATGTTCAATTGCCCGCAAAAATTGGTCTGGGATGAATAAGGTTGTCGTAAATATTTAGGATACGATTTAAGTGATACAGGAAAAGAGGTAAATGATTCGGCTTATGCATCAAGCTAATTACTATCTTGGTCAATGAATTAACTCAATATAATTCTTTCACAAAAGATTTATTGAAACCTCAGCACCTCGAGAGTGCATCTGCACTTACTTAACGCACCATTAAACTGCATACAAAACCAAAGACTCAATGCAGTTGATTCATCTAAAAACAACTAAAAATAAATCCAACCTAGAAAATTACTATAAAAATCAAGATCAAATCAATCTTGGCACAGAGCTTGCTAAATCATGATTGAGTATAAGCGGTCAGTGTGTTGTGAACACACGGGACATTGCTCTACAGCGTTTGCTGTTCCTCTTTTGGGGACAAAGCCAATTGATTTGGTTTTGAGAGAAATGTGTAGCTTATACATTGATTGACCCCCTTAAAAGAATAGCAAGATGAATCCATACAGATTTAGGGGTCTTAATATGAATATTCAGCACTATGTGGGCAAAGGGCGACGTACTGTTATCTCGGGCGCGTTATTGGGACTAGGCACAGTTCTCAGCTCAACCAGTTTTGCAGCCGATAAACTGGTTTTACAAACCACTTGGTTTGCACAAGCCGAGCAAGGCGGATATTACCAAGCACTGGCACAAGGAATTTATAAAAAATACGGGCTTGATGTCGATATTAAAATCGGTGGGCCACAAGTCAATAACATGACCTTATTATTGTCAAAACGTGCCGACATTATTATTAATTATGACCTACAGGTCTTAAAAGGCATCGAAAGTAACTTTCCCATCAAAGCGGTAGCAGCACCATTCCAGTTTGATCCACAAGGCGTGCTCACTCACAGCGATGTAAAGTCTTTGGCCGATCTCAAAGGCAAAACCATTCTAGTCTCAACCAGCGGACAAGCAAGCTGGTGGCCTTGGTTAAAAGGCAAATATAAATTAGATGCTGCACAGGCACGCCCTTATACCTTCAATATGCAGCCATTCTTGGCAGGCAAAAATGTAGTACAGCAAGCCTATGCCACTTCAGAAGTCTTTCAGGCAAAAAAAGCAGAACCATCCAGTAATTTCTTTTTATTTGCTGATGCGGGTTATCCAGCCTATGGCGGCATTTTAGTGACTCGCAATGATGTGATTCAAAACAAACCTGATGTGCTGCGCCGTTTTGTCCAAGCTTCAATGGAGGGATGGAAAAACTATTTAGCAGACCCACATTTGGGCAATAGCATCATTAAAAAAGAAAATCCGAATATGAATGATGAATTACTGACTTTTGCAGTGGGGCAAATGCGCAAATTAAAATTGATTGATGGTGGAGATGCCAAGACCCAAGGCATTGGCGTGATGACGGATGCACGTTGGAAAGCAACGCGAGATTTTATGGTGAACTCAGGCTTACTCAAAGCTCAAACCAATTGGAAAGCTGCTTATACCACGCAATTTATTAAAGCTAGCAAATAATCTTAGCTCTAAATTATGGCTGAAGGGTTAACAAAATAGTGCATTCGCATCAAGGGGAAACCACATGAATTCTGCTTTATCAATTGAGATACCAATACAAGAATCTTCAACCTTTATCACGCCAATGATCATGGCTAGAGGGGTTGAAAAAACCTATCCCAATGGCACCAATGCCTTACAAAGACTGGATTTAAATATTGCACGCGGCGAGATTATTTCATTATTGGGACCATCAGGTTGCGGTAAAAGCACCTTGCTGAAAATGTTTGCCGATCTCGAGCAACCTTCTGCTGGATTAGTGCGCTGGAATGGTAAAGCTGATATTCAATCACAGTGCAAAATGGCCATGGTGTTTCAGGAAGCTACGCTGATGCCGTGGGCCAATATTGAGGACAATGTGCGTTTACCTTTGGACTTACAGCGTATTGCCAAATCAACCAGTACGCCCAAAGTCCAAGCTGCTTTAAAAGCCGTTGGTTTAGAAAAATTCAGCACAGCTTATCCACGTGAACTTTCAGGCGGCATGCAAATGCGTGCCTCATTGGCCAGAGCTTTAGTAACAGAACCTGATCTATTGTTGATGGATGAACCTTTTGGGGCATTGGATGAATTTACCCGCCATAAACTGGATAGTGATATCCGTCAATTATGGTCAGAACGAGATCTTACAGTGGTATTTGTTACGCATAGTATTTATGAAGCGGTGTATCTGTCTTCACGGGTCATTGTGATGGGTGCACGACCAGGACGCGTAGTGGCGGACCTGAATATTAAAGGGCCTTATCAACGCGATGAGTCTTTCCGAAGTTCAGACATCTTTATTCAACAATGTTCGCATCTATCGCAATTATTGGCTGAGGCAAGCGGAGGGCATGCTCATGATTAAACCATTGCTACAACATCCAACCGTACAACGTATTGCCGCTCCACTTGGGCTTGGTCTGATCTTTTTGTTGTTTTGGCAACTGAGTTTTCAACAACTGGAAGTCCCTGTTTATGTCGTGCCGAAGCCCAGTGATATTGTGATGGCGCTGATTAATCAGTCCAGTGTGCTATTCGGTAGTTTATGGGTAACTTTAAAAATCACCTTATTGGCTTTTGCTTGCGCTGTGATGATTGGCACATTGATCGCTTTTGTATTTGTACAAAGTCGTGTGCTCGAAGCTTGTTTTATGCCGTATGCCATTTTATTTCAGGTGACACCCATTGTTGCGATTGCTCCCTTGGTCATCATCTGGATTCAAAATACCACTTTGGCTTTGGTGGTGTGTGCCATGTTAGTCGCAGTTTTTCCGATACTGACCAACACCACTTTAGGTTTGCGTAGTGTCAATAAAGGTTTGCTCAATCTTTTCCAAATCAATAAAGCCAGTCGCTGGCAGATTTTGATGCGTTTACGTGTGCCGAATGCCTTGCCTTATTTCTTTGGTGGCTTACGAATTTCCTGTGGTTTGGCACTGATTGGCGCTGTGGTTTCCGAGTTTGTAGCAGGCGCGGGTGGTACTAGTGCAGGCTTGGCTTATCAAATCTTACAAGCAGGTTTTCAGTTGGATTTACCCTTGATGTTTGCTGCATTATTTCTGATTACGTGTACTGGTCTGGGCTTATTTGTTCTGATGTCTTTATTAAGCCAGTTCTTTTTAAGCAAATGGCATGAGAGTGAGCAGGTATGATTTCAAAGCAATTAAATCAAAGTTATTTAATTCAAAATGCCCATGCCATTTTGACAGGCTTAACTGGTGAAGCAGCACGCTGCTCATCCACTGATATCCGCATCCAATCAGGTAAAATTACTGAAATAGGGCGGTTAAGTGCTCAGCCGAATGAACAGGTTGTGAATGCTCAAGATTGTGTGATCTACCCAGCATGGGTAAATACTCATCACCATTTATTTCAGTCTTTATTAAAGGGCGAGCCACAAGGTTTAAATCAAAACCTGACCTCATGGCTTGCCAGTACGCCGTATCGGTTCCGTGGCGCATTTGATGAAAGCACTTTTCGGATTGCTGTACGTATTGGCTTGATTGAATTATTACGTTCAGGTTGTGCAACGGTAGCAGATCATCATTATTTATATTGGCCACAGATGCCGTTTGATGGTGCTGCAATTTTATTTGATGAAGCCGAAAAATTGGGCATGCGCTTTGTGCTGTGTCGTGGTGGTGCAACCTTAACGCGTGGTTTGGAAAGTGAGTTGCCTCAAGCCTTACGTCCTGAGAAATTTGAAGACTATATGGCGGATATTGAGCGTTTGGTGCAGCAATATCATCAGCCAGAATCAGATGCTTTTCGAAAAATCGTGATGGCACCGACTTCAACCTTGCATTCGACCACAGCTCAGCAATTACGGGAAAGCGCCAAAATTGCCAGACAATTGGGGATTCGGATGCATAGCCATTTATCTGAAACAGTGGATTATTTGGATGCAGCTAGAGCCAAGTTTGGCATGACCCCAGTCCAGTTCTGTGCCGAGCAGGATTGGATTGGCAGTGATGTCTGGTTTGCGCATTTAGTGAAATTATTACCCGAAGAAACTCAGTTGTTAGGTCAGACCAAAACAGGTATTGCGCATTGTCCTCAGAGTAATGCGCGTTTGGGTAGCGGTATTGCTGATCTTGTTGCTCTGGAACAGGCAGGGATGACCATTTCAATTGGGGTAGATGGCGCGGGTTCTAATGAAGCCGCAGATATGCTGTCTGAAACCCATGCTGCTTGGTTATTACAACGAGCCAGAAAGGGGATGTTGGCGACACCACAATATGAGGGTGGGCAATTTGAAGGTGGTGCAGATGCTGCCCGTATTGAGGATGTGATCCGTTGGGGAACAGTGGGTGGGGCCAAGATTTTAGGGCTTGATCAAGTCGGGACAATTGAGGTGGGGCAACAGGCTGACTTGGTCATTTATCAGTTAGATGATCCTCGTTATTTTGGCTTACATGATATGGCGATTGGGCCTGTGGCAAGTGGCGGACGCGCGCATATTAAAGCGATGTTTGTAGCAGGGAAAATGGTGATGGAAAATGATCAGATTCCTGATCTGGATATGATGGAGTTGGGTTGGCAAGCCAAGCAAGCGGTGAAGTTATTACAACAGCGGAGTGTAGAAATGGCAAAAATAGCCTAAGCTAAAGTTGAGATATCGTAGCAGGGGAAACTCATCGCATTTGCGGGCATCTTTAAGTATTCATTCAACTAAGTCCAGCGAGTAATAAAAAAACATCGGCATATCATCAGTTGCCAGATTGGAATCTATATAGACAAGATACAAGGTTTTATCGTTCATCAAATGCGTATTGCAATACTGAGCTATTGCAATACGCTTACGAGTATAAAACGTGACCATCGTTGACCCGCTCGCATCATCAAGTGCGCACGAAGATTTCCACCCGCCGATTCAACTGCCGGCAGGCAGGGTTGTCTTGGCCGCTGACTACGTTGGGCGCCACTGGCTGCGACTCGCCGTAACCACGCGTGCTGGCATCAGCTGCGGCACCACGCTGGCGCAAGGCCATGCCTACTGATTTAGCACGGCGCTCGGACAAATCCAGATTGTAGGCATCACTGCCCTTGGCATCGGTATGTCCGCGAATTTCTATTGCTTTGGCTGGTACTTTCTGCAAGGCCATGGCCAAGCTGTCCAGCACTTTAGCTGCGTCAGGACGGATATTCGTCTTGTCGAAATCGAACAACACCTGATCATTGAGAGTGATGATGAACCCACATGGCACACCGGATGGAGCGAATTTTTTTAACGGCGGGAACTTGCCAGCTGGAGTGACCTTGGGAATTGGTGCCATTTTCACTTGACGTGCTGGTGTGCCAATGCTGCCATTGCCTTTACCGTCGTTGCTCACCAACCCGTGCGGACCGTTCCATGTACCGCTGCCGTCGGCGTTGATGGTGACGATGCCTTGCGGACCATTCCAACTGCCTGAACCATCACCTTGGTTGCGAATCACCCCGTGGTCGCCGTTCCAAGTACCACCACCTTTGCCGTCCAGCACGATGATGCCGTACTTGCCGTTATACGTGCCCGAACCGTCGGCCTCGACCGAGATGATTCCATCGTCAGCGCCACCGCCGCCATTGCCGTTGATTGTGCCACTGCCATCTGCGTTGACGACGATGACGCCGCCTTCGTAGTTGGCGGTACCACTGCCGTCTGCGTCGATATGGAAGATGCCTTCATCACCGTTGCGCGACAGATTGCCTTGCGCATCTGTGCTGGTAATGCCCGCATCGTTGACTAATGCGCCGTCGGTGGCACAGTTGGCGGGCTTGACACTGATGCCAGCCACTGGGTCAATGATATCTTGCATCGATGTTTCCAACGCTCGCTGGGCTGGGCCAATACCGATGATCTCCGGCACAACGATCTGCGGGATTACTGGGAAGTCGACATCCCCAGCGGACTTCGCTGCTGATTTGGCTGTTTTCGCCGTGGCATTATCCTTATCTTCGTTAGCCGAGGGTGACTTCGTGCAGGCGCACGCGAGCAATGCTATTCCCAACACCATGAATCTGTTCATTGAAAACATGTCTAATTACTCTACTTATATGTTGACCGCATTTTGTTTTAATTGAGTCGTGTTAAGTCCTTCGAATACCTATCTTTGGCTACAAAAAACACGTGTACAACTAACAAGGCTATGTAGTTCTTTAATTAAGCTTATTCATTCGCTCTTAAGTGAAAGATAGGCAAATACCAGCACCGCTAGTCCGAAGAGGAGTCGCGCAATCCAAGGCGTGATCAGCCAAGCGCCGAGTGCCATGATGGTGCGGCTTAACACATGCGGTGATTGCAATGCTCTTGGCTCGGGTGTGTTATGTTGCGTCTGCAGAGGATAACCGCAATGCGGGCAGGAGTTGGCTTGGGTCGAAACCTGACGGCTGCATTCGGGGCATGAAATAAGCGCCATAAGCATTTTTCCTTTTTAATTTTTCCTATTTGGGCATTAAGAAATGTCGTATAAACGCATCTCCTCGATTCGCAATCAGGTCATAAAATTGTATCAGTTCAACGATTGGAAAATTCTTCCGAATAACCCATTTTATTTGACAGAATGGGTTAATTCGATTGAGTTGGGGGAGTTCTTTAATTGTTTCACCAGTATTTACAGGCTAGATAAGGCATTCAACATTTTACTAATTTTTTTTATGTTCAACGCTATAATGTAATTCAACCATACCTTCACCCATTTGATGAACGGAGATCAATTTAAGTGTTGGAGCAAGTACTTTTCGGGGGAAAAGCGCTTTTCCTTTCCCAAGGGTGGCTGAGCCAATTTGTATAATCAGTTCATCAAGCAAATTGGCATCATAGAACTGACCCGCTAATTCGCCACCGCCTACAATCCAAATATTCTTATCCTCAATGATGGATTGTATTTCAGCATAAACAGGAGTGATGTCTCCTTGTATAAAATGGATATTTGCACCTTCAATCAAGGGCAGTTTACGGCTGGAAAATACCCAAGTTGGCTGAGTATAAGGCCAAGGAGAACCTGTTTCGGCAGCAACTTGCTCTGCGTTATTCAATATCCATTCATAAGTTGCCGATCCCATCACCAAAGCACCAACATTTGCAATAAACGTGGGATAACTTGAGTTATCTAGTTCGCCTAATGCAAATAACCATTCCAAAGAATCGTCTTCGGTCGCAATAAATCCATCTAGTGTACTCGCTGCAAAATATTGTACTTTCATCCTGATCATCTCCTTATTCTAAAGGAGTAGCTTAAAGCTTATTTTGTTTGGATAAATTGTTTAAATCGGATATACGACACATGATGACGCTTTAATAAACCTAAGCTTGAAAAGGATGATGTGTATACCAATGCTCCGCAATCTGCTGACGGGTGCAAATCCAGACCCGATCATGATTTTGCACATAATCAAGGAAACGTTGTAATGCCTTAAAGCGGGCAGGACGTCCTAAAATTCGACAGTGCATACCAATCGAAAGCATCTTGGGTGAGGTTGCTCCCTCTGCATAGAGGACATCAAAAGCATCTTTTAAATATTCAAAAAAATCCTCACTGCGATTAAAACCAGTTGGTGAGGCAAATTTCATATCATTGGTATCAAGTGTATAGGGAATAATTAAATGCGGACGGCTTGCACCCGCTGCATTGCTGAGTGTTGTCCAAAAGGGTAAGTCATCGCCGTAATAATCACTGTCATATTGCACCTGATCATATTCAGCCAATAATTGACGG
Organism: Acinetobacter sp. UBA991; assembly: GCF_002292065.1. Taxonomy (NCBI): domain Bacteria; kingdom Pseudomonadati; phylum Pseudomonadota; class Gammaproteobacteria; order Moraxellales; family Moraxellaceae; genus Acinetobacter; species Acinetobacter sp. UBA991. The sequence continues at coordinate 23,430 of NZ_DBBF01000036.1, forward strand.
GTATTCGGGCTATCACGGCCTGTATACCAACCTGTCGGCATTTCACCAAACAAATCTTTAAGGGTATGCATGGCTTCATCCATATGTTGTTTCTCGGTTGCAACATCCATATTTTGATAATGAATCCAGCGTAAGCCATGCGAGACCACATCATAATGGTGTTGTTTGATCGCCTCGACCACCAATGGATTACGTTGCAACGCCATCGCCACAGCAAAAATAGTCATAGGCAATTGGCGTTTGGCAAATTCCTGCTGAATCCGCCAAAAACCGACCCGTGATCCATATTCATAAATCGAGTCCATCGAAAGATGCCGAGCAGGATAACTTTCTGCACCACTGATTTCAGACAAGAACTGTTCTGATCCTTCATCGCCATGCAGAATATGCTTTTCGCCGCCTTCTTCATAATTCAGCACAAACTGAACCGCGATTTTTGCTTGATTGGGCCATTGGGCATGTGGAGGTTGATCGGCATAACCGACCATATCGCGTGGATAATCTGCTGTTAAATGAGCGTCTGTATTGGGCCAAACCATAGCAATGCCTAAATCGTGAAAAAGGTGAATCTTCACATCAACTTACCTGATTAAATCTTTGGGTGTCAAACACTATATTGATTTAAATCAATAGCTTGTGTGTTTTGTTTTGGTGCAAAAATACCATGTTATTGATGAATATTCTGTAGCATGCGCGATTTTAGTGCTTCCATCTCGATAATGATTTGATTCATCATGATTTGAGCAATCCGAGAAAGTTGCCGTTTTGGTGCAACACAAAGTGCAACTGTAATTGGATGTAGGCCATGATCATTGATCGCTCTAAATTCAAATTCAGCATTTTCAATATAAGGGGCTGCATCCAGATAACTCATGATGCTGATACCTAGGTTTTGTCTGAGCAATGAAATCATCATATGGATATCGTTGCATTCGATGGTGTGGCGTGGGTGAAAGTCCTGTTTTTTATATAAGGCGGTGACATGGTCATGAATAACCAAAGGCTCGGCAGGAATAATATGATTGAATTCCAGCGTATCGGAGAAGTAGATTTTTTCTTTATGGGCTAAAGGGTGCTGTTTAGGAATTACGAAACCCAAGGGCATTTCAATAAAGGCACTGATCTGCAATTGATGCTGATGTTTGGGGTTCAGAATCAAGCCAAAGTCCAGTTCAGCATTAATCACCAGATCAGCGATACGATCACTGTCCAAGACACGAACCTTAAAATTAATCCACGGATATTGCTGAACAATAGACTGCATCACGGCACTGACAAAGCTTTCATTGAGTGCTGCAATCATCCCAAAATCAATTGAACCGCGTTGTATGCCTTGGATTTCATTCAAACGTTTCTGTGTGATTTGAAACTCTTTTTGCCAGCTGCGTAGATCGGCATAGAGTAATTCACCAGCCAAGGTCAGCTTGAGTCCACTGGGTAAACGTTCAAATAAAGCCACACCGAGTTCTTCTTCTGCCAAAACAATCTGCCGATGTACGGCAGAGACAGAAATAAACAGTTGATCGGCTGCTTTTCTTAAACTGCCTGTTTTGGCAACGGCAATAAAATAATCGGCAAAACGTGAAAATGGCAAGGCCATTGCAAACTCACTTGAGATAAAGCAGGTTTTAATACAGAAGCAATTTTAGTGCCTAGGCTGTTCTAATTTTTAGAATGATGCATATAAATCATTCTAATAGACGAGAATATTGATCTATTCCACACTGCTCTTGAAGAGAAAAATCTTAAAAATGAGCACAGGATATGAACGCAATTCCATTCATCAATCTTCCAAATAAGCCATGTCATAGCCAATTTGATGATCAGGATTGGCAGATTCTTGCACAACATTGGTATCCCGTGGCACGTATTGAAGATGTGGGCAGTAAACCTCAGCAAGTGACCTTATTGGATATGAATCTAGCTTTGTATAAGACCGAAACAGGGCAGATTCATTTAGCACGAGATATTTGCCCGCATCGTGGTGTGCCTTTGAGTAAAGGCTGGGTTGAGGGAGACACTTTGATTTGTCCTTATCATGGACTTCATTTTAATGAAGATGGCAAATGCACTAAAATCCCAGCTCAACCTGATTTAACTAAAATCTCAGAGCGCTTTTCGCTGACCAAGTTTCCCGTGGTTTTAAAATATGGCTTGGTTTGGACCAGCATTTTGGGCAGAGATGAAAGTTTGGCAAATTTCCCTGTATTAGACACATGGGAGAGTGAGGCACATCAAGCCATTTTGCCGCCTTCTGTGGATATTGCCGGTTCAAGCGGTCGTCAACTGGAAGGTTTTATTGATGTGGCACACTTTGCTTGGGTGCATCATCAGGCCTTTGCCGATCGAGATAATCCTGTAGTACCTAAATATTGGACTGAACGTACCGATTATGGCTTGCATACGAACTACACCAGTAATGTCAGCAACTATCCGCATGGTATGCAACATTTAGCACCCGATGATTTTTTATGGGAACGAATCTTTGATGTTTATCCGCCATTTTCAGCAATACTGACCATTCATTTTCCAAATGACGGGGTGCTCAAGATTTTAAATGCCTGTTGTCCCATCTCGCATAATAAGACCCGTTTGTTTGTACCGTTAACCCGTAATTTCGATACCACGGGGGATTTACAGGCAGTCTATGATTTTAATGCGCAGATTTTTGCCGAAGATCAAGAGATGGTAGAGGCGCAAAAGCCAGAAGAATTACCTTTAGATATTAGTATGGAAGCACATTTTGAAGCAGATCGTTCTTCGACCATGTATCGCCGTATCTTGGCTGAATGGGGTTTAAGCAAACGCTATACGGTTTAGCTTGAATAAATTTGGGATATTTAAGAGATTAAATCAGAGTTGTTTATCTTCTATTAAGCCTAAATTGTTTATTTGTATAGGCTTGTATATACAATTGCGCTAAATTCAATATACAATGAGTTATAGTATTTAGTATGAGTTTTAGCCAATGTCAAGAGCGACAAAGCAAAACGATTTAGATTTGTCCTTAGAAGAAGATAGTCCTGTTCCTTTGTATTTGCGTGTGAAACAAATGATTTCGCAAAAAATCTATGAAGGAACATGGACCGTCAATAAAAAAATTCCATCAGAAAGTGAATTGGTTAATTTACTCGGCTGTAGTCGCATGACCGTGAATCGTGCCTTGCGCGAACTCACCAGTGAAGGTTTGTTGGTACGTATCCAAGGTGTTGGTTCTTTTGTTGCAGAAGGACAAGGGCGTACCGCTTTGTTTCATGTCAATAATATTGCCGAAGAAATCATTGCCCGAAATCATAAACATCATGCCGAAGTTTTGGTACTGGAACAGATTCAGGCCAATGCTGAACAAAGTATGCTGATGCAGATTCGTGAAGGACAAAAACTATTTCACTCGATCATCGTGCATTATGAAAATGATGTGCCTGTACAAATCGAAGATCGACTGGTCGATCCGATGTTGATTCCAGATTATTTGGCACAAGATTTTAAGTCCATCACACCAAATGCTTATTTAATGTCGAAAGCACCCGTGACTGAAGGGGAACATGTGGTGACCGCAATTTTAGCGTCAGCACAAGAATGTAAATGGCTGAAAATAAACAAGACTGAACCTTGTCTGTTGATTCGTCGCAGAACTTGGTCAAATAAACAACTCATTTCCAGTGCGCGCTTGATCTATCCGGGTAGCCGTTATTATCTGGAAGGTAAATTTACCCAATGATTCAACACTTAGACACGGCTGACTATAAACAGATGCTGTGGAAGAATGGTGCAGGTTATACCGTTGAGCTTGCCCGAAGTGACGGTGACAGTTTGGATACGTTTGATTGGCGTATCTCCATGGCTGATGTCAAAACTTCGGGGGATTTTTCCAAGTTTAATGGCATGCAACGCATCCTTACGGTATTGGAAGGTGCTGGCATCGTATTGAATATTGCCGGTGATTCCGAGCATCTGAGAACTTTACAATCTGTTCAATTCAGTGGGGATCGCACGACCAGTTGTAGACTAATTGACGGACCGATCCGGGACTTTAATTTGATTTATCATCCTGAAAAATGGCATTCCTGCTACCAATGGCTGTTTGAGTCAGCGAGCACTGAGATGTTCAGTTCAGCCGATCTGATTTTTATTTTTAATCAGAGTTCAGAACCATTGGAAATTGAAGTGGATCGGCAGGTTTTTCGTTTAGTACACCAGCAAAGTCTTAAAATCGAGCAGCAAAAAGCATTGAAAAAACTGGTTTTAAAATCTGAGCGTTTTAAGCAAGCTTGTCTGATCGAACTCACAAAAATCTAATTTTTTGCAAACTTCACGAAACACATATGACTTCAGGTTGTATGTGTTTTTTATTGCCGATCAAAAAATAAATCTATTTATTTCATAAGTTTGTAATTTATTTTCATAAAAGAATTGAAAAGCATCTTTTCAATATAAAAGTTTTGTGTAGTATATGGATGTATATACAAGTTAATACATTGCTATACAGTAAAGCAGGTTAATTTGCTGATTCAAACTCAATGGAAGGAGTCCGATTGTGACAACAACGACAACAAAATTTCGTGATGTAGAAATTCG
>NZ_DBBF01000038.1:0-84873 GCF_002292065.1 Acinetobacter sp. UBA991
GCTCGTGTGCGTACCATTGTTGGTTCTGCACGTTCTATGGGCTTGGAAGTGGAGCTATAAGACATGGCAAAGTTAACTAAACGTCAAAAAGCCATTGCTGCTGCTGTAGAAGCAAACAAAGTTTACACTTTGGAAGAAGCAGTACAAGTTCTTAACAGCCTTCCAGCTGCGAAGTTCAAAGAATCTTTAGATATCGCTGTAAACCTGGGTGTAGATCCGCGTAAATCTGATCAGGTTGTTCGTGGTGCTACAACTTTACCTGCGGGTACTGGTAAAACTGTACGTGTTGCAGTATTTGCTCAAGGTGCTGCTGCTGAAGCTGCGAAAGCTGCTGGTGCTGATGTCGTTGGTTTTGATGACCTTGCTGAAAGCATTCAAGGTGGAAACCTTGATTTCGACGTCGTTATTGCTGCTCCTGATGCAATGCGCGTTGTTGGTAAGTTGGGTACGATTCTTGGTCCACGTGGCTTAATGCCAAACCCTAAAGTGGGTACAGTAACGCCTGACGTTGCTAACGCGGTTAAGAATGCTAAATCTGGTCAAGCACGTTACCGTGTAGACAAAGCGGGTATCATCCACGCTGCTATCGGTCAACTTGGCTTTAGCGAAGAAGCTGTGCGTCAAAACGTTGAAACTTTAATTGCAGACTTGAAAAAATTAAAGCCTGCAACTTCTAAAGGCGTATACGTTAAAAAGATCACTTTGAGCTCAACTATGGGTCCTGGTTTGATCGTTGACGTAAGCAACGTTTCTAAGTAATTAGTAAGAATTTTAAAGCCCTGAAAAGCTCCCTCTCTTTATAGGAGAGGGTTGGGGAGAGGTTTTATACCCTCATCCTTACCTTCTCCCTGAGGGAGAAGGGGTTTTTAGGCAAACTTTGAATTGATAAATGAATATTTATCAGCGTCAAAGACCTCAGGCGAGAAATATTTTCGAATATTTTTCTTAATCATCCAGTCTGAGTAGACGCGGTGGTGTGATTTATTCCTCCTCCGCGTGTAAGTCTGAAAAGGCTTACGAATTGGGAGTGCATCTCTATGGGTGCATAAATCACCGTTAGGAGGTTTTACAATGGCTCTTCTTATTGAAGACAAAAAACAGATCGTTGCAGAAGTAAGCGAAGTTGCTTCTAAAGCGTTTTCTGTTGTTGTGGCTAACTATCAAGGTTCAAGCGTAGAGCAATTAACACAACTTCGTGTTGAAGCTCGTAAGCTAGGTGTTACTACACGTATCGTGCGTAATACATTAGCTAAGCGTTCATTTGAAGGTACTCAATTTGATATCTTGAATGACGACCTTGTTGGCCCAACCATTCTCGGTTTCTCAACTTCTGAAGATGACATGGGTGCAGCTGCACGCTTGTTCGAAGAATTTGCGAAAACTAACAAAGCTTTTGAACTTAAAGCTGCTGCATTTGATGGCAAAGTTTATCAAGGTGCTGAAGTTAGTGTAATTGCAAATCTTCCGAACCAAGAAAAAGCGCTTACTATGCTTGCCTCTGTCCTTCAAGCTCCTATTTCGAAATTGGGTCGCCTTATTACGGCACTCAAAGAGAAAAACGAGTCAGAAGCGGCTTAATCCTACTTTCACACCATTCAATATCCATTTGGAGTTATTCTCATGGCTTTAACAAACGAAGAAATCTTAAACGCAGTTGCTGAAAAAACTGTTCTTGAACTTGTTGAATTAATCTCTGCTTTCGAAGAGAAATTTAACGTATCTGCTGCTGCTGTTGCTGTAGCTGCTGCTCCAGGCGCTGCTGCTGCTGCTGAAGAACAAACTGAATTCAACGTTGAGTTGACTTCTTTCGGTGCTAACAAAGTTGCTGTAATTAAAGCAGTTCGTGAAGCTACTGGTCTTGGTCTTAAAGAAGCTAAAGATCTTGTTGAAGGCGCTCCTGCAGTTCTTAAAGAAGGCGTTTCTAAAGAAGAAGGCGAAGAACTTAAGAAGAAGCTTGAAGAAGCTGGTGCTACAGTTACACTTAAGTAATGCTGTAGGGAGTCGATTTTTTGAAAATCGGCTCCAAAAAATGGCTGATGGCTCTTGGGTCATCAGCCTTTTTGCGTTACAATAATCGGCTCGTTTTTTGTTAGTTTTACGTTTAGCGTGCGTATTATTTGAACAAAATACATGAAATCAAACGCTTACCAATATTTTTTTGCTTATAAAAATATTGTTAAGCGTTTTAATACCACTAAAAATTGCAGCATTTGTAAACAGTGGTGGCCATATCGGCCTGCGTAATTCCTTCTAGACCCGTTCTGCAGGCGGGTTTAGTTTACTTTCCGAGGACTCCAGATGGCATACTCATATACCGAAAAGAAACGGATCCGTAAGAATTTTGGTAAATTGCCCCACGTAATGGAAGCACCGTACTTACTTTCGATTCAGGTCGATTCGTACCGTACATTCTTACAAGGCGGTAAAACTCCAAAAAATCGCGAAGATATCGGTCTCCAAGCCGCATTTCGTTCAGTTTTTCCTATTGAAAGTTATTCTGGCAATGCTGCTTTAGAATTTGTTGAGTATAGTCTTGGTAAGCCTGAGTTTGACGTGCGTGAATGTATTTTACGTGGTTCAACTTATGCAGCACCAATGCGCGTAAAAATTCGTTTGATCATTAAAGATCGTGAAACGAAATCAATTAAAGACGTTCGTGAACAAGAAGTTTACATGGGTGAAATGCCACTCATGACCGATAACGGTACTTTCGTTATCAACGGTACAGAGCGTGTAATCGTATCTCAATTACACCGTTCACCAGGCGTATTCTTTGACCATGACAAGGGTAAAACCCACTCAAGCGGTAAAGTGTTGTATTCAGCACGTATTATTCCTTACCGTGGTTCATGGTTAGACTTTGAATTCGATGCCAAAGATTTAGTCTTTGTACGTATTGACCGTCGTCGTAAATTATTGGCAACGGTGGTTTTACGTGCCTTAAATTACAGCAATGAACAGATCTTGAATTTGTTCTACGAAAAAGTGCCTGTATATCTTGATATGGGTAGCTATCAGATTGACCTTGTTCCAGATCGCTTACGTGGTGAAATGGCGCAATTTGATATCTTGGACAATGATGGTAAAGCGATCGTTGAACAAGGTAAGCGTATTAATGCACGTCACGTACGTCAAATGGAAGCTGCTAACTTAGCGAAGCTTTCTGTACCTGATGAATATTTATATGAGCGTATTACAGCTGAAGACATTCCATTGAAAAATGGAGATGTGATTGCTGCGAATACAGTGCTTAGCCATGAAATCTTGGTGAAATTGGCTGAAGGTGGTGTTAAACAATTTAACATCTTATTCACCAATGACATCGACCGTGGTTCTTTCGTTGCAGATACATTACGTGCAGATACGACAACAGGCCGTGAAGAAGCGCTTGTTGAAATCTATAAAGTAATGCGTCCAGGCGAGCCACCAACAAAAGAAGCTGCTGAAAACTTATTCAATAACTTGTTCTTCTCTTCTGAGCGTTATGACCTTTCTCCAGTGGGTCGTATGAAGTTCAACCGTCGTTTGGGTCGTCCTTACGAAGTGGGTACAGATCAGAAGTCGCGTGAAGTTGAAGGTATTTTATCGCACGAAGATATTATCGATGTACTGCGTACATTGGTTGAAATCCGTAACGGTAAAGGTGAAGTCGATGATATCGATCACTTGGGTAACCGTCGTGTACGTTCTGTTGGTGAAATGACAGAAAACCAATTCCGTGTTGGTTTAGTCCGTGTTGAACGTGCTGTTAAAGAGCGTTTAAGCCAAGCAGAAACAGATAACTTGTCTCCGCAAGATTTGATCAATGCAAAACCAGTTGCTGCTGCAATCAAAGAATTCTTTGGTTCAAGCCAGTTATCTCAGTTCATGGATCAAAACAACCCATTGTCTGAGATTACACACAAACGTCGTGTATCTGCGCTTGGCCCTGGTGGTTTGACACGTGAACGTGCGGGCTTTGAAGTACGTGACGTACATCAAACTCACTATGGTCGTGTTTGTCCAATTGAAACGCCTGAAGGTCCAAACATTGGTTTGATCAACTCGCTTTCTGTTTATGCAAAAGCAAACGATTTCGGTTTCTTAGAAACACCTTACCGTAAAGTTGTTGATGGTCGTGTAACTGATGATGTTGAATATTTATCTGCAATTGAAGAAGTAGGGACTGTCATTGCACAGGCCGATTCTGCTGTTGATAAAGATGGTCACCTGACTGAAGAAATGGTTTCTGTACGTCATCAAGGTGAATTCGTACGTATGTCGCCTGAGCGCGTAACACATATGGACGTTTCTGCACAGCAGGTTGTTTCTGTTGCAGCATCATTGATTCCATTCCTTGAACACGATGATGCGAACCGTGCATTGATGGGTTCGAACATGCAACGTCAGGCTGTTCCTACCTTACGTGCTGACAAGCCGCTTGTTGGTACTGGTATGGAAGCAAACGTAGCACGTGACTCTGGCGTGTGTGTGATTGCTGACCGTGGCGGTGCGATTGAATATGTAGATGCATCTCGTATCGTGATTCGTGTAAACGAAGATGAAATGATCGCGGGTGAAGCGGGTGTAGATATCTACAACCTGATCAAATACACACGTTCAAACCAAAATACATGTATCAACCAAAACGTTATCGTAAACTTGGGTGACAAAGTTGCTCGTGGCGATATCTTGGCTGATGGTCCATCGACTGATATGGGTGAACTTGCGCTTGGTCAAAACATGCGCGTCGCGTTCATGACATGGAACGGTTATAACTACGAAGACTCGATCTTACTTTCTGAGCGTGTACTTCAAGAAGACCGTTTAACCTCGATTCACATTCAAGAATTGTCATGTGTAGCGCGTGATACTAAGTTAGGTGCAGAAGAAATTACTGCCGATATTCCTAACGTTGGTGAGGCTGCACTGTCTAAGTTGGATGAGTCTGGTATTGTTTATATCGGTGCTGAAGTAACTGCTGGTGACATCCTTGTTGGTAAGGTAACGCCTAAAGGTGAAACTCAGTTAACACCTGAAGAAAAACTACTTCGTGCAATCTTTGGTGAAAAAGCTGCTGACGTTAAAGATTCTTCTTTACGCGTTCCATCTGGCACTAAAGGTACTGTGATTGACGTTCAAGTCTTCACACGTGATGGTTTGGAAAAAGATGAACGTGCTCAAGCAATTGAGAAAGCTCAGCTTGATGCCTACCGTAAAGACTTGAAAGAAGAATACAAAATCTTCGAAGAAGCAGCACGTGAACGTATTGTCCGTTTGTTGAAAGGTCAAGAGTCTAACGGTGGCGGTTCAACTAAACGCGGTGATAAACTTGCTGAAGACGTATTGTCTGGTTTAGAGCTTGTTGATTTACTTGAAATCCAACCGACTGATGAAGCAATTGCAGAGCGTCTAACTCAAATTCAAGTGTTCTTGAAAGAGAAGAGCTATGAAATTGATGAGAAGTTTGCAGAGAAGAAGCGTAAACTTTCTACAGGTGATGAATTAACCACTGGCGTATTGAAAGTTGTTAAGGTTTACCTTGCGGTTAAACGTCGTATCCAGCCTGGTGATAAGATGGCGGGTCGTCACGGTAACAAAGGTGTTGTATCAAACATCTTGCCTGTTGAAGACATGCCGCATGATGCGAATGGTGTGCCAGTCGATATCGTATTGAACCCATTGGGTGTACCGTCACGTATGAACGTGGGTCAGATTCTTGAGACTCACTTAGGTATGGCGGCCAAAGGTCTTGGCGATAAACTTGAAAAAATGTTGAAAGAACAACGTACAGTGTTAGAACTACGTGACTTCTTAGACAAGATTTATAACAAGGTTGGTGGTGAGCAAGAAGAGCTTGATAGCTTAACTGATGCCGAAATCTTGGCGCTTTCAGGTAACTTACGTGCCGGTGTTCCATTAGCAACACCTGTATTTGATGGTGCTGAAGAAAGCCAGATCAAAGACTTACTTGAATTAGCAGACATCTCACGTACAGGTCAAACGGTATTGTTTGACGGACGTACAGGTGAGCAGTTTGATCGTCCTGTAACTGTAGGTTACATGTACATGCTCAAATTGAACCACTTGGTTGATGACAAGATGCATGCGCGTTCAACAGGTTCTTACTCACTTGTTACACAACAGCCGCTTGGTGGTAAAGCACAATTCGGTGGTCAGCGTTTCGGTGAGATGGAAGTATGGGCACTTGAAGCATACGGTGCAGCATATACACTTCAAGAAATGCTCACTGTGAAGTCGGATGACGTCGAAGGTCGTACACGCATCTATAAGAATATTGTAGATGGTAACCATTATATGGATCCGGGTATGCCTGAATCGTTCAACGTATTGACCAAAGAGATCCGTTCTTTAGGTATCAACATTGAACTGAAAAATGGTGACTAAAAAATCTCCCCCAACCCCTCTTTCTTAAAGAGGGGAGAAAGTCCCCCTTCATAAAGGGGGATTAGAGATTCCCAAATTTCAGTAAAAACAATATTTGTGACCCAGTCGGGTGAGCTTAGCTTCCCGACACACGGAGAAAAAAATTGAAAGACTTGCTCGATATCATGCGTAAGAAAACGGATTCAGAAGGTCATGCACCTGTTGAATTTGACCGTATCCGTATTGGTCTTGCGTCGCCAGAGATGATTAAGTCATGGTCTCACGGTGAAGTTAAAAAGCCTGAAACCATTAACTACCGTACTTTTAAACCTGAACGTGACGGTTTGTTCTGCGCCAAAATTTTTGGTCCAGTAAAAGATTACGAATGCTTGTGTGGTAAATACAAGCGTATGAAATATAAAGGCGTCATTTGTGAAAAATGTGGCGTTGAAGTAACAACTGCGAAAGTTCGTCGTGAACGTATGGGTCACATCGAGCTTGCGTCTCCAGTTGCACACATCTGGTTCTTGAAATCATTACCGAGCCGTATTGGTTTATTACTTGATATGACATTACGTGATATCGAGCGTGTATTGTATTTCGAATCTTATGTTGTTACTGATCCAGGTATGACTCCGTTTGAAAAGTACCAACTTTTAACAGACGAAGAATACTACAATGCACTTGAAGAACACGGTGATGAATTCGCTGCGAAAATGGGTGCAGAGGCAATTCAAGATCTATTGAAAGATATCGATCTTGAAGCAGAGATTACACGTTTACGTGAAGAAATTCCTCAAACAACCTCTGAGACGAAACTTAAGAAATCGTCTAAGCGTTTGAAATTGATGGAAGCTTTTAACGATTCGAACAACAAGCCAGAATGGATGGTGATGAATGTACTTCCAGTACTTCCACCAGACTTACGTCCGCTTGTACCACTTGAAGGTGGTCGTTTCGCGACTTCTGACTTGAACGATTTATATCGTCGTGTGATTAACCGTAACAACCGTTTGAAGCGTCTTCTTGACCTTGCTGCACCAGACATTATCGTACGTAACGAAAAACGTATGTTACAAGAGTCTGTAGATGCCTTGCTTGATAACGGTCGTCGCGGTCGTGCAATTACAGGTTCGAACAAACGTCCATTGAAATCTTTGGCAGATATGATCAAAGGTAAACAAGGTCGTTTCCGTCAAAACTTACTTGGTAAGCGTGTTGACTATTCTGGTCGTTCGGTCATTACCGTTGGCCCTACTTTACGTCTTCACCAATGTGGTCTTCCGAAGAAGATGGCACTTGAATTATTCAAGCCATTTATTTTCGCGAAACTACAAGCCTCTGGCCAAGCAACAACCATTAAAGCTGCGAAGAAAATGGTTGAGCGTGAGACACCAGAAGTTTGGGACGTTCTTGCTTCTGTGATTCGTCAACATCCAGTGATGTTGAACCGTGCGCCAACACTTCACCGTTTAGGTCTTCAAGCATTTGAACCTATTCTGATCGAAGGTAAAGCGATCCGTCTTCACCCACTCGTCTGTGCTGCGTTTAACGCCGACTTCGATGGTGACCAAATGGCGGTACACGTTCCATTGACACTTGAAGCACAGTTAGAAGCGCGTGCGTTGATGATGTCAACCAACAACATCTTGTCACCTGCAAACGGTGAGCCAATCATCGTTCCTTCTCAGGACGTTGTCTTGGGTCTTTACTACATCACACGTGATGCGGTAAATGCCAAAGGTGAAGGCATGGTGTTTGCGGATACACACGAAGTTAACCGTGCCTTAGCGACGGGTAAAGTTGCGATCCATGCACGCGTTAAAGTACGTGTACACCAAACTGTAATCGATGAAAATGGTCAGCGCGAAAAGCAAACCATCATTGTTGATACAACACCTGGTCGTTGCTTGTTATGGGAAGTTGTTCCACAAGGTTTAAGCTTCGAATCGATCAACCTTGAGATGACCAAGAAAAACATCTCGAAGTTAATCAACTCTTGCTACCGTAAACTTGGTTTGAAAGATACTGTAATCTTCGCTGACCAATTGATGTATTTGGGCTTCCGTCAAGCGACGCGTTCAGGTGTATCTGTAGGTATGGAAGACATGCTTATTCCACCTAATAAGCACACTATTATTGACAAAGCTGAAACTGAAGTTCGTGAAATCGAACAACAGTTTGAACAAGGCTTCGTAACTGCGGGTGAGCGCTATAACAAAGTGGTCGATATTTGGGCACGTACCAATGACCAAGTTGCAAAAGCGATGATGGACAACTTGTCTTATACACTTGTGAAAAACAAGCAAGGTGAAGACGAGAAACAGAAGTCATTCAACTCAATTTATATGATGTCTGACTCGGGTGCCCGTGGTAGTGCGGCGCAGATCCGTCAGCTTGCTGGTATGCGTGGTTTGATGGCGAAGCCGGATGGCTCGATCATTGAGACCCCAATTAAAGCAAACTTCCGTGAAGGTTTGACCGTACTTCAGTACTTCATCTCAACACACGGTGCGCGTAAAGGTTTGGCCGATACCGCATTGAAAACTGCGAACTCTGGTTACTTGACTCGTCGTCTTGTCGACGTAGCACAAGATTTAGTTATTACTGAATCTGATTGTGGTACAGCTGGTGGCCTAGTCATGACACCATTCATCCAAGGTGGTGACGTGATCGAACCATTACGCGATCGCGTATTGGGTCGTGTAACTGCTGAAGACGTACGTCGTGCATCTGATGATGAAGTGGTACTTCCACGTGGTACGTTAATTGACGAGAAAATTGCTGCTCAGCTTGAAGAGTCGGGTGTCGATGAAGTTAAAGTCCGTTCAGTTATCGCATGTGAATCTGCATTCGGCGTATGTGCGAAATGTTATGGTCGTGATCTAGCACGTGGCCACTTGGTAAACCCAGGTGAATCTGTTGGTGTAATGGCTGCACAGTCAATTGGTGAACCTGGTACACAGTTAACGATGCGTACCTTCCACGTTGGTGGTGCTGCAAGCCGAACTTCTGCTGCAAACAGTGTTCAAGTACGTAACAAAGGTACTGTACGTTTCCACAACGTGAAAACTGTACAACATGCTAAAGGTCACTTGGTGTCAGTTTCACGTTCAGGTGAAATTGGTATTGCGGATGATTTAGGTCGTGAGCGTGAGCGCTATAAACTTCCTTACGGTGCAAGCATCTTGTTGAAAGATGGTGAAGCTGTAGAAGCTGGTGGTATCGTGGCGACTTGGGATCCACATACACATCCACTTGTTACCGAAGTTGCGGGTAAAGCGCGTTTCAGCCAAATCGCTGATGGTGTAACTGCTACTTCTAAGACAGATGATGCAACAGGTATGACCACTGTTGAAATTTTACCTGTAACAGCTCGTCCTGCTTCTGGTAAAGATTTACGTCCTGCAATTGTGTTGGATACAACAGATGGCGGAGAACAGTTCTACTTCTTACCACAAAACACGATCGTAACCGTTCGCGATGGCGCAACGATTGGTGTAGGTGATGTACTTGGTCGTGTACCACAAGAATCTTCACGTACTCGTGATATTACCGGTGGTCTTCCACGCGTAGCTGACTTGTTCGAAGCGCGTAAGCCGAAAGAACATGCAATCCTTGCAGAAGTATCAGGTATTGTGAGCTTCGGTAAAGAGACCAAAGGTAAGAACCGTTTAGTGATCAGTCCGGATGATGGCTCTGAGATTTATGAAGAGTTAATTCCAAAATGGCGTACGATCAACGTGTTCGAAGGTGAGCATGTGAACCGTGGTGAGACTATTTCTGATGGTCCACAAAACCCACATGACATCTTACGTTTGAAAGGCGAAGTTGCGTTAACGAACTACATCGTGAATGAAGTTCAAGACGTTTACCGTCTCCAAGGGGTAAAAATCAACGATAAGCATATTGAAGTTGTTGTACGTCAAATGTTGCGTAAAGTTGATATCACTGATGGCGGCGATACAAGCTTCATCAAGGGTGAGCAAGTGGATTACATCCGCGTTGTTCAAGAGAACCAAGCTGTCTTGGCTCAGAACAAGTTCCCTGCGAAGTTTGAACGTCTGCTTATGGGTATTACCAAAGCATCGCTTTCTACAGACTCGTTCATTTCTGCTGCATCGTTCCAGGAAACAACACGTGTGTTAACTGAAGCTGCTGTAACAGGTAAAGAAGATGATTTACGTGGCCTGAAAGAAAACGTTGTTGTGGGTCGTTTGATCCCAGCGGGTACAGGTCTTGCGTATCACTTAGAGCGTCGTCGTCAAGAATCAGAAGCTGCTGAATTTGAACTTCATAACGATTTCAGTGAAGTTGATCAAGCATTTAGTCAAGCGTTGAACTCAGACCAGTTCTAAGTCTTAACGAATTAAAAAGGCACCTTCGGGTGCCTTTTTTTGTGGAAAAATAAAGCAGTTGTTACAAAAACACATTACAGCATCAGTATTTGATTACTTAATCAAAGTAAACAGTTCATTAAACAATACTATCCTATGCACATCTGAGAGAGGAGTAGTACGAATGAAAAAAATGATGATGATTGCAGGTGTCGCTTTAATGTCAAGCACGCTATTTGTGGGTTGCCAGAATGCGAGCCCAGAAAGCAAACGTATTGGTTCTGCTGCAATTGGTGGTGGTGCAGGCGGTGCGGTAGGTAAGCACGTTGGTGGTAATTTGGGTGCTGGTCTTGGTGCTGCAATTGGCGCGGGTGTTGCTGCGAATGCCAAAGGTTCAAATAGTAAAAATACTAGAAACAGTGCGATCGGTGCTGGCTTAGGTGCGGTGATTGGTGGTGCAGTATTGGGTGGTGACTCTGGTGCTGCGGTAGGTGGTGCACTTGGTGGTAGTGCTGGATCTGCTTATGGTGAGAAAAAAGGCAAGTACTAAGCCTGAGCTTAAACTTGCTGATGACAGTGGTGCTGATTTAACTATTTAAATCAGGTTATTTCTATCTCTGTCATTTTAAAGAGCCTCTCTCAGCGATAACACTATGATTGCTGAGAGAGCTTTAATATGAATATCTATTATTTATTTAGCCTATTTGCTATTTGTTTTAAACATTTTGAATAACATCAAATTTTAATTCAGCATATCCCTATTATTTTTAATTTATGTATTTCCCAGCTCATAAGCTGCATTAGCTGGCTTGAGCCGACCATCTACCTTTACAAAATATCAATCGATTGGGACATAGTGATAACACAATGTGATCAAATTCCGCATAAAAGAAGATTATGCTTTTCTATAGAACGTATAGAAGTGAGTATAGTCATGAAAAAAACAATTGGTTTAGTTTCAACTTTAGTGTTATCGGCGGTAATGTTCACGGGCTGTCAAAATATGAGTGCTGCTGATCAGCGTATTGGTACAGCAGCCCTTGGTGGTGCTGTCGGTGGTGGACTAGGTAACCATGTTGGTGGCGGATTAGGTGCGGGTGTTGGTGCCGCTGCGGGTGCAGGTGTAGGTGCCAATGCGAAGGGCGCGAATAGTAGCTCTACCACCAGTAGCGCGATTGGCGCTGGTATCGGTTCAGTAGTGGGTAAAGCAATCTTTGGTGGTGACTCAGGCGCTGCAATTGGTGGTGCAATCGGTGGTGGTGCTGGTGCCGCAATCCAAGAGAAAAAGAGATAATTTCTGATCATCAGATTCAAAAATGCCTGCAAACGATTGCAGGCATTGTTATGTGAATGGTGCTAAGCACTGGCTTTGGGTTTTTTACGACGGATATAAAGCACTTTTTCGACTTCTGCGATTCGTGTTCCTGCATCATCTACAATATTTAGGGTGTAATGACGTAAAACGGGCTCATGATTCTCTGCCAGTTTTTTGATTTCAGTGATTTCATCGCGACTCAGTTGAATCTCGGCATAAACCGTGTTTCGGCCTGGTGAAAGAAAATTAATGGTGGCACTTTTATCCCAGACAATATATTTATGTCCCAAATGGTGAATTAGAATCAGCATATAAAAGGGGTCAACCATTGAATATAGACTACCGCCAAAATGCGTCCCGACAATATTTCGATTACGCCGAGTCAGTGGCATTTTGACACGAATGTAATAATCATCTAGATCAATGGTTTCAATCTCAATACCTGCACCGCGATAAGGTGAGTAATGATTGAGCATAAATTTGGATATTGCGGGAATGGTTCGAATTCTTTTGAAAAAGTCTTTCATGGTCAATTTTTTTTCTTGCAACTCTATTCATACTCCATAAGTATCATTTTTATTGCATCGCTGGCAATGGCTGTTTTATGAACAGCCGATAGAAAACAAAATGGGAAAGAATTATGCAAGCACAAGTCAAAACAGTAACAACATCTGATCAGCAAACGCTTTGTGTTAAAACATGGGGTGATGAGAAAAAAACGCCTTTGGTTTTAGTGCATGGCTATCCAGATAATCAAGAAGTTTGGGAGCCGATCATTGAAAAACTGGTCAATGATTATTACGTGGTGACTTATGATGTGCGTGGTGCAGGTCTGTCTTCGATTCCTAAGCGTATTAAAGATTACCGTTTGCCGCGTTTATCATTAGACTTGCAAGAGGTGGTGGATCACGTTCTTCCAAATCGTAATTTCCATATGGCAGCACATGATTGGGGCTCATTACAGTCTTGGGAATCTGCAACAGAACCAAAATTAAAAGGCCGCTTATTGTCTTATACCACCATTTCAGGTCCTTGTTTGGATCATGCTTCTTTGTATTTACGTGAGAAATTTAAATCTGCGCCAAGCAATGTATTAAAAATTCTGACCAAATCTTGGTATATCGGTGCATTCCACTTACCCCTTGTGGCACCAACAGTATGGACTTTCTTTAGTCCTGAGAAATGGGGCAAGATTTTGAGTGGTTTAGAGAAGAAGAAGGATTTACCATTGAATGCCAATATTGTGGCGGATGGTAAATATGGGATTAACCTGTATCGCGCCAACTTTATTCCTTCATTGACTCAACCACGTCAACGCTATGCACAATGTCCTGTACAGGCGATTGTGTTAAAACGCGATGCGTTTGTCAGTCCAGAGTACATTACTGAATCGATGCCAAAATGGGTAGAAAAATTTGAGTATGTTGAACTCGATGCCAACCATTGGGCAGTATTGAGTCAGCCAGAAAAAATTGCTGAACTGATCCGTCAATTCGTGCAACGCCAAGCTGCTTAATGCTTTAGTGGATTTATTAAGCTAAAAATCACTTGAGATGCAGCACAATTCGGCGATATTTTCAGCTTCATGATCATGAATCTGCTAGAATGTCGCCTTTTCTTTGCTCCTGAATTTGTTCATGAATGCTGTCGTAATTGCGATTGCCGTGATGTTTATCTTGTCACTGGCACGAGTTTCTGTTGTTCTCACTTTGGTGATTTCAGCCATTATTGGAGGCTTGGTCGCTGGTCTAAGTCTTTCTCAAACTGTAGAGGCATTTAATGCTGGCTTAGGCGATGGTGCTGAAGTTGCTTTGGCTTATGCGGTATTAGGTGCATTTGCATTGGCACTTTCAAAGTCTGGATTGCCCGATTTACTTGCACATAAACTGATTGGTTTATTGGGGATGGAAGCAGGTAAAAATCAACAGAAAAAGGTGAAATATCTGTTATTAACCATTCTGCTGATTGCTGCAATCTTCTCTCAAAACCTGATTCCTGTGCATATCGCGTTTATTCCAGTCTTGGTTCCACCTTTATTAAAAGTGATGAATCATTTAAAGCTGGATCGTCGAGCGGCAGCATGTGTGATGACATTAGGTCTAGTCGGGACCTATATTTTCCTGCCAGTTGGCTTTGGTGCGATTTTCCTTGAACAGATTCTGATGGGCAATATCAACAAGATTGGCGCAGCTTACGGCTTGCATGTTGAACGGGGCATGATGCCAATCGGTATGGCGATTCCAGTTTTAGGGATGGTAATCGGTACTTTAGTTGCGGTATTTATTAGCTATCGTAAGCCACGTATTTATGTGGATCGTTCAATTACGCCTGTCAAAACCATTGATCTAGACAAGCCACTGAAAGTCACCACACAAGCAGAATATGATCTCAAAGCTGATGCGGAAGAGCTCAAACAAGAAGCTGAGAATGTACCTTATATCTCCAAGAAAACCATGTTTATGGCGGTGCTGGCGATCGGTTTAACTCTGGTTGCACAGCTGTACTCAGGTTCGATGATTCTTGGCGGTTTAGTCGGCTTTGCTGTGTTATCTGCTTCTGGAATTTTTAAATGGCAAGATGCTGATGACGTATTTGTACAAGGCATGCGTATGATGGCGCTGGTGGGCTTTATCATGATCTCTGCGGCAGGTTTTGCCTCAGTGATGACCCATACAGGCGATATCACACATCTGGTCAATGGCGTGGTGCATATTATTGGTGATAACCATGCATTAGCCGCGTTCCTGATGCTCTTTATCGGCTTATTCGTGACGATTGGTATTGGTTCATCGTTCTCAAGTGTGCCTGTGCTGGCGGTGATTTACGTGCCTTTGTGCGTACAGTTTGGATTCTCACCATTGGCAACGATTGCACTCATTGGCACCGCTGCAGCATTAGGTGATGCGGGTTCACCTGCATCTGATTCGACCTTAGGACCAACAGCGGGTTTAGGTGTAGATGGTCAACATGATCACATTTGGGATACAGTTGTGCCGACTTTTATACATTTTAATATCCCGCTGCTTATTTTTGGCTGGATTGCCGCAATGATTTTATAATGCAAATGGCTCGTTAAGAGCCATTTTTTTATGCATAATTATTTTAGTAATTAAAATATAAAAAATACCAGTATTTGACATTTTTTGTCTCTTTTTTAATCTAATTTTATAATGTATTTTTAATATTAAGTTTTGCGTAATTATATTTTTAAATTCATCTAAATAGAATTTTTCTAAAAACTTTATTTAATATTATGAATTTTGATATTCTGATCAAAATACTAGGTTTTATAGAGGGTTAAGTGGACTAAAATAGTCTGAATTAATAAATATTACATATTTTAACAATTATATTTTATTAATATTCAATATATTACAAAATGTATTTAAATAGTCGGAATTAATAAGTATTGCATAATGTAAAAACCCGTGCCTATTATGTTGAACAAGAACATAAATTGTTAAAGAGGTTGTTTTAATGTTAAAGAAAGCATTGGTTGTCGCATTATTGGGGTTATCTTCAACTGCATTTGCAGGGGGCTTTCAAGTTAAAGTGGGTGCGAGTGTTATTAACCCAACTGCGGATACAACGTTGGCCCCAGGTGCAACGGTTAAAGGTGATGATGAGTTTGCATTTACACCGTCAGTTGAATATTTTTTTGGTGAAACACCGTTCTCAGCGGAATTATTATTAGCAACTCCAATTAACCATGACGTATTATTAAATGGTGAAAAAGTTGCTAGTGTTCGTCAATTACCACCAACGATTACAGCAAAATATAATTTCAAAAACTCAACTCGCTTTACACCTTACATCGGTGTGGGTGGTACAGCCTTCATCCCTTGGAATGAAAAGGGCGTAGCGAAAGATGTGAAAGAGGCATTTGGCTTTGCTGGTCAGCTGGGTTTTAACTTCCAACCTGCAGATGCTAAAAACTGGGGTGTTTATGTCGATGTACGTTACGCAGATATTAGCCCAGAAGTGACATTGGTTGATGGGACTAAATTTGATTTAGATCTCAATCCAGTGGTGTATACATTAGGTTATAGCTACAAATTCTAAGTCAGTGAATGATTGAAGAACCTCACCTTGTGTGAGGTTTTTTATTTTTGCAATTTGAATATAAAACCGATACAGGCCTCAACACTTGAGTTTTGTATGCTGAGACATAAGCTTAAATAAAAGTGAATGATCCATGATGAAAAAATTGATAACGACAGCATTATTACTGACACCCTTATTTTTTTTATCCCAAGCTCAGGCAGCCAGTTTCTCTTGTAAAGCTGCGAAGCTAAAAGCTGAGCAACAGATCTGCAATGACCGCAGTTTAAATGATGCTGATGTCAAACTCGCAACCACCTACCAAATTATTCTGCATGCTTTACCGATGGGTGGGCGTGATGCAGAGAAAGATCAACAATTTAAATGGCTAAAACAACGTAATTCCTGTGCTGCCAATAGTCCTTGTCTGAAGCGTGCTTATGCACAAAGGCAGCAACAGTTAGATCAACTTCTACAAACACGCGTCTTGAGCCAAGGCCCATTCTAATTGTAACTTTTGTGCGATTTTTAGCTTAAAAATAAGCATCAAGGATTGAAAAATCCAAGATATGCACCATTCATAAATCATTCCAAAGATATAAGCACAGATAAGGAGTGATTTATGAGTGAACAAGTCGCACAGAATTATAGTTTCCAAGCTGAGGTTGCTCAGTTATTGCATTTAGTGACCCATTCACTGTATTCCAACCCTGAAATTTTCTTACGTGAATTGATTTCAAATGCATCAGACGCTTGCGATAAGTTACGTTTTGAAGGAATTAATCACCCTGAATATTATGAAAATGATCCAGACTTACGTGTCCGCGTCACTTTAGATAAAGACCATAAAACCTTAACTATTTCAGATAACGGGATTGGTCTAAGCCAACAAGAAGCCATTGATAATTTAGGGACCATCGCAAAGTCAGGTACCAAAGACTTTATGTCTAAGCTGACAGGCGACCAAAAATCAGATGCCCAGTTGATTGGTCAGTTTGGTGTTGGTTTCTACTCAGGTTTTATTGTTGCCGATAAAATTACCGTTGAATCGCGTCGTGCAGGGCTGGATGCAGCTGAAGCTGTGCGTTGGATCAGTGGTGGTACAGGTGAATTTGAAGTTCAAACGATTGAGAAAGCAACGCGTGGTACGGATATCATCTTGCATTTACGTGATGATGCACTGGATTATTTAGAGTCGTGGAAAGTTAAACAAATCATCAATAAATATTCTGACCACATCAGCTTGCCAATCGAAATGCAAAAAGAAGTGTGGCAAGAGGAAGAGGTCGCTGAAGGTGAAGAACCAAAAGGCGGCCAAATGGTGAAGACGGATGAATGGGAAGCGATTAACTCAGCCAGTGCGTTATGGACGCGTAACAAGAGTGAAATCACGGATGAGCAATACATCGAGTTTTATAAAAACCTGAGTCACGATTTTGCAGAACCTTTGGCGTGGGCGCATAACCGTGTCGAAGGTAGTACCGAATATACCCAGTTGCTGTATATCCCAAGTCAGGCCAAACAAGATTTATTTACTCGCGAAGCAAAAGCAGGCATCAAGCTGTATGTAAAACGCGTATTTATCTTGGATGAAGCAGATAACCTGATTCCAAACTACTTACGTTTCGTACAAGGTGTGGTCGACAGTGCGGATTTACCGCTGAACGTCAGCCGTGAACTTTTACAAGAAAGCCGTGATGTAAAAACCATTCGTGAAGGTAATGCGCGCCGTGTATTGACCTTACTGGATGGCTTGGCAAAATCTGAAGATGAGAAAGACCAAGAAAAATTTAAAACCTTCTACACTGAATTTGGCTCAGTATTGAAAGAAGGTTTAGGTGAAGACACGGGCAATCGTGAACGTATCTTAAAATTATTGCGTTATGCAACTTCAAATCATGATGAGATCAGTACTTCTTTTGCTGATTATAAGTCACGCATGAAAGAAGGGCAGAAAGCGATTTATTACGTGACTGCAGATAGTTTAACCGCTGCGAAAAATTCGCCACAACTTGAAGTGTTCAAGAAAAAAGGCATTGAAGTGCTATTGATGGCGGATCGTGTTGACGAGTGGGCCATGAACTTTGTATTTGAGTTCGATGGTACGCCATTGCAGAACGTGTCTAAAGGTGCCGTTGATCTTGGTGATCTACAAGATGCCGAAGAGAAAAAGGCCTTAGAGCAAGCGGCTGAACAGTTTAAGCCTGTGGTGGATCGTTTAAGTAGCTCGTTAAAAGACAAAACCAAAGAAGTTCGTGTGACGACGCGTTTGGTGGATTCTCCTGCATGCTTAGTCACCAGTGAAGGGGAGCTTTCACCACAGCTGATTCGTATGTTGAAACAAGCAGGGCAAGCTGTTCCTGAAATTAAGCCTACTTTGGAAATCAACCCTGAGCATCCTTTGGTGAAAAAATTAGAGAACTCAGCGCAGTTTGACGATTTAGCCAATGTGATCTTTGATCAGGCTGTGATTGCAGAAGGTGGCTTACCAGAAGATCCAGCAGCTTATGTTAAACGTATTAATAGCTTGTTATTGAAATAAGTATTTTGATCACAAAAAACCTCTGCTTCGGCGGAGGTTTTTTTATGTGTATGGATAACTTTAAAGTTATCCACAGTGGTGTTGTTATTTTCATCAGAAGTGAGCTTCAAAGCTCATTTGATAGCTGAAATGATTGTCCTGTTTATCGGCCGGAACATTTAAATAATTCAAATCATTTTGCATATACAGCCAGTTACGCCAAATCGGACGTTTCCAAGAAAAATAAGGTCCCCATTGATTGACTCGGAGTTCTTTCTTTTCATAATCACCTTCACTAACAATGCCATAGCTGAGGTTATCGTTGGAGAGCAAATGCAATTTTTGGAAAGTCCGATTTCGCCAAGTGTAGTCTTCATCTTGGGTCTTCGACAGATTGAATTGAGTCGACAATAGTGCCTGTTGCTGAAACTTTTGGGTTAAATTTAGGTTGGTTTCGGCATAGTTTTTACTGCTTGAGCCATAACGAAAGATTTGTGCCGTATCCAGATTCAGTCCTGAATGTAAGTTCCATTGCTTCTTGGCAAGAAATTGCACATAAATATCAGTATTGGAGTTCGAACCTAAGTCCAGATCATTGTTAAAGGGTAACCAGCTTGAAATCGTACTCCAGCTCGCGCTGACGGGATTGGGCGTATTGATATTTTTATGCGGTGGATGCTTGCTGGTTTTACCAAGCTTTTTTAGGAGTGGCGGCTGTTGTGCACGTTGCCATAATGAGTCTTCACCAAAAACGGCCATTAATTCCTGACTTAGTTGTGCATCACTGAGCTGATCTTCAGGCCTTTCTGTTGCAACATCACAAGCAAGCGTTTTTGTGGCTTGTTTTTGAGTGTAAGGATGCCAGGTCTTTTGATCTAAAAATACATGTGATGTGCGGGTGAAATGCCGGCTGAGCGGTAAGAACATTGGAAAGAAGGGTGTAAGTAGCTCACCGAGGCAGAGATTGCCTACAATCAATAAATACACAGCCAAAGCGTATCGTTGATCCATGTTAAAGTGAAGAAAAATAAAAGAAAACAAGCATAGCAGTTTAAGCTTAATCATTTATTTACTGGACTTCATTTTTTTAAATAAAAATGCCCAATTGGAATTCCAACTGGGCATCATGACAGATCATTTCAGTACTAGAATAAAGTCTCGAGCCGAACGAATGTACTGACAAAATGATTACGGTCTTCGCGATGATCATTAAAATAATTCAGATCGCCTTGTACATAGAACCACTCACGCCAAAGCGGTTGTCGCCAAGACACGAAAGGTCCCCAACTGTTTAAACGGAGTTCATCTTTGTTGTAATAGCCACCAGTATAAATGCCATAATTGAAGTTATTATGCGCAAAGAACTGGTGTTGACGGAAAAGACGGTTATCCCACCATAGATCATCATCCTGCTTGTCCGCGTAGGTCAAACTGAACTGATTGGAGATAAAGGGTTGATTCGGACGCGCGTGGATCAACTCTAAATTGGTGCGCAGATAATTTTCACTTTTGCTGCCATAGCGATAAATTTGTTCTGCATTAAAGCGGAAATCATTGCGTAGATCCCAATGTTTTTCCGCTCTTAGACGGGCATAAATATCACTGCCTGAACGGATACCAAGGTCAGCATCGGTTTCAAAAGGCAGCTTCTTGGAAAAATTTGACCAACGTAAGGCTAAGGAGCCGTTACTGTCTCGGGTTTGTTTGGAGTCAAACTTTTTATCCGGATCTGAATTGGGCTGGTTATTGGTATTGGCAACGTTATTTTTAAACTCGTCGTCTAAAGAGTCATCACCAAACACCACACTGACTTTTTTTTCTAAGGTTGGTAATTTAATTTTACCGCGAATACGTGGCTTGACTTCATAACCATCATGTTCGTTCCAGTAATTATCCAGCATCACTCGGATAGTAGCTGAAGCCGGATTTTCAGGATCGACATCGCCAAACCAATCATCAATTTTGACCGAAGTACGATCCGCCCATTCGCGGATACTGCGTTGTTTTTTATCCGCCCAAGTTTTGTCTTCAGTTTCGGCAGTCGCTGGGACTGTGGATTGATTGGATTGTGCAGGAAAAATTGTTGGCGTGGCATCGACCCAGCGTGGAATATAGTCCAATGCATTCTCATCGCTATTTACTGTGGTCGCATTCGTAGCAGAATTCGGCTGTTGGTTTTGAGCGTTGGTTTCTGCGTTGGTAACACTCAACGTACCCAGTGAAAGTGTTAGCAAAGCAAAAAAGATACGTGTTGGTACCATTTGCTGTAAATTATTCATAATGAAGGCTTATATATTGTTCTTATGTTAACTTTTGATGATTGAGGCGATAAAATCAAGTATTAGAAACAAAAAGCAGCAATTTAGCTGTATAAAAATGCTAGAAATCATAAGGGCTTAGTGAAATAAAAGTAGACTAGCTGATCCAAATCCTTTTGGAAAAAACAGCCAATAGTCGAGTCACAGCATAAGACAACCTGAATTAAAAAGTATAGCTATGCCTTGTTTAAGATGATTCAGGCAGAGCGCTATTTTCGAGTGCCTGATAAAGATCATGTACCGAAATGGGTTGCGGTAAACGGCTAATGACTTGACGAATCAGCTGCCATGTATAGCCATCGGTACGATCGAGTAGTAGATATGGATAGGCTTGATCTTCATTGGACAACTTCACACGCTCTAAGCCATGGATGACACGTATTTTTTGACGCTCTCGTAGCAAAATCACGGGCGTAAAGAAGGTCGCAGCAGTCTCATCAAAGGGAATGAATTTCTGTATATTAATAAAGGATGCTGGAATATATGGATAGACACGTTGATCACGCTGCCAGACCAAAGTGCCATTCATAATGCACTCATTAAACAAAGTCTCATGTTGATGATAATGTTGTTTAAAATTATTCCAGCTGGTTTGATGAATAGAACTGGTTCGCGTATGACGTTGATCGGTATAGGCCTGTAAAATCGTGGTTGCATATTCAACACTATGAGTTCCGACTAAGACCACGTAATGTGAAAATTGGCCTTGTGCGTAAAGTTGCTCAGCAATAAAAATTTGTGCTGATCCCCAAAGTGGTTGGGCTTCATTCTCTGCTTTGAGATAGAGCCAATCAATTTTTATATTCTGATCGATCTCGTTATGCAGATCGACCCGATATAGCGATGGAAAGGTACGTGCATCAATCCGCTCCAATCTACAGAGTAAGCCATCTAAACTAAAATCATTCAATGCCAAGGGTTTGGCCTTGTTAAGATTTGCAGAAGCAACAGGACTTTGTCTAAAACTCGGTTTAACACGTGCTGTAGCTTGAGCAGAAGGTGTGATCTGAGCCGGTTGAATTTTTTCTTGAATAATGGCATCGAGTTGTGACTTAAACTGAGCTGTTTGTTCCTTAATAATGGATAGGCTATCTTTATTTGCAGCTTTTTCAGTATCATCAGCTTGAATGGGTTCTAATATTGGGATTAAATTCTGTAATTCGTAGTCTGTTTTAACATACTCACTGGCATGGCTCTGTAACCATTGTAAGGCATCTTTAGATGAGTTGAGCCAAGGGCTTTTCAGGAATGACAGTGCAGGGCGAATCACCCAAACTTGCCAATGCTGTGCTTGACGTAATGCGGCCCAGCCCATATCTGCCGAAGCAAACAAGGCATTTTCTACGCGTCCCATAAAGTTATAAGTACCGCGGTAAGTCAAGGTATAGCCATAAAGCGCTAAGTCATCGGCAGAGAATTCTTCATTCAGAATAAATTCTTTAAATGGGCTGAGCTGATCCTGAAAATTAGGATCGTCGCAAGATGCGCAAATGTCTTTGATGCGTTGTTTTGACTTAGCAATTTCAAAAAGTGATGTTTTATCATCATTCAGCCCGTCGACGAGGGTTTTGAGCTCATCAACCAAGAGTGCTTTCTCTAATACGTCCATCGATTGTTTCCTTAGAGATAGGCTTGAGCCTGTTTTTAAATCATGAATTAGGACAAAGTGACAGCAATTTCAAACAGGTTGTAATCAGTTATAGTCGATAAAGTATGCTGTCTTATACGTGTGACAAGTGCGTTGATCTTCGGATCTATTTGTAATTTGACCTGTGTTAAAAGAGATCACCACTCAACATTTTCATCACAAAAGATTGTCACTTTATGACGATTATAGAAGAAAAGGAGGTAAAATCTATAGCGGTCAAGTTAGTATAAAATCTCATTTACGTATTCTAAATCGAGATATAGATCATGGTTTCTCTTTGAAAATAAAAACATTTTAAAATAATGAATCGAATAAATAGATCATAAGATAAAAAATTATCTATAAATTTATGGATGAGTTGTGATCACTTTCACATATCTCTTGGTGAAAAGCTCAGCAAATAAAAATATGTCATTATTGAAATAATTATGACTGTCGACAAACGGTATTTATTCAAAGATAAAAGACTGAAACAAAAAGGGAATGTAAAAATTTAAAGATTAAAAAACCGCTTTCATACGGAGGTGAAAACGGTTTTAGGCTTAATCAAGCTTAAGGCTTAATTTCGCATTGATCATCATTACATTGAACTGCATCGGTTTGCTCAATTTCTTCAGTTGATTCTGACTGTGCTTGCTGCATCGCCTGTAAGAAAATCTCACGAGGTTGCGCACCTGAAAGTGCCAGTTTTTGATCAAAGACAAAGAATGGTACGCCAGTCACTTTGAGTTGTTCATGGGCAATTTGCTCATCATGACGCACAAAATCTGCAAGTTC
Organism: Acinetobacter sp. UBA991; assembly: GCF_002292065.1. Lineage (NCBI taxonomy): Bacteria > Pseudomonadati > Pseudomonadota > Gammaproteobacteria > Moraxellales > Moraxellaceae > Acinetobacter > Acinetobacter sp. UBA991. Next base: position 23,324 of record NZ_DBBF01000038.1, read on the forward strand.
ATCCGAGTCCAGTACATATTCCACTTCGGCATTGTCTAGACCGATACGTGAGGCAATTTCTTCAACCACTTCACGCTCACCAATCGCAAGACCTTCAGTCATGTAAGCATGGAAGAATGCTTCTTTCGCTTCATTTCCCAAACCCTTACTTTGTGCAAGGTGAATAATGCGGTGTGCATTGAAGCTATTGCCTGAATTGGCTTTCTGCCATTGAAAGTCGATACCTTCTACTGCGGCCATGGCTGCAACATTACGTTCCATTTCTTCCATTTCAGCATAACTACGACCATACTTTTTGGCTAAGCGTTCAGTATTTGAGGTGTCGTGTTTAGCAGGTGCATTTGGATCCAGTTCAAAACTATGCCAGTGAATGTCTAATTCAATACCCGCTTCTTGGGCAACATGTTCAAGACGTTTTTTACCAATATAGCAAAACGGACAGACCACATCTGACCAAATATCTACACGCATGGTGGATCTCTTCAATTCTCGTTAAACAGATAATAGGGGCGAACGTGTAGAATTTAAAGCGATGAAAATGTAATGCTCCGTTACGAGAAGTGAAATAAAAAGGACTATAACTGCATGTGTTTTATCAATTAAACTCAGATTCAGAACATAAAAAATATAATTATACTTGGAGGCAATATGCGCCGTTTTTTAATCTTTGTGACTATTGTAGTCCTTTGTATTGGTTCATTTTTCTTTTATCAGCATAGCCTGAAACAGCGTGCCATCAATAATCAGCAGATGTTTGAGGTGGTTATGTCTGAGAAAATGCGCGAACTTTATGATCAGGCACAAGACTGGTCGACCCCAGTACAACTGAATATTCATGATGATCGCTTATCTGGCGATTATAAATTGATGTCTGAGTTTCTTCTGAACTACTGGATGCAAAATGTAGAAGCCCGTAATCATTATTTACGTGAACTCAAAGCCGCCAATTGGGATACCTTTTTAGATGTTGAGCGTCTGGATCAGGACCGCAAGCAGAACTATAAGGACACTGATCAGATGTTTATGCAGGTGCGTAAAGCATCTGCTGAATATGAGCAGGCACGGCAACAAATCCAGATCAGTTCTATGCAGCAGGCAAAAAGTCTGGCAATCCAGAATGAAATGAGAAGTTCGCTCCAAGCCAAATTGGAGAATAATCTAAAAGCGGATAAAGCGCATGATATTTTCCCGATTGAGCAGCAAATCATTGAAAAGGCCCAAGCCATGTTCGATATGCTGAAAAAATATCAGTGGCAAAGGAAGGATAAAATGATCTTGTTCCGTGAGACCGCTCAAGTGAAAAAATTCAACACACTCTATCAAGATGTGTTAAAGCTGAATGCCAAGATGGAGAAGATTAAACAAAATAATGCTGAGGTTTTAGAAGAAGAACTGTAATTAAGATAGATCAGGTAGCTTTCAGCCTAGATGTAATGAAGAGGTAGACCTCAAGAATATGAATTTATGGCAGCTGTTTCATAAAGTAAAACCATTTGTGCTTCCCTATAAGTGGCTGGTTGCAGTGACACTGGTACTGACTTTGATTGGTGCATTAACTGCACAGGTCAATGCACTCACCTTGCAGTATGCAGTTGATCAGATCAATGCGGTGGTGGAGTCAGGGCAGGGCTTAAATGCAGGCTGGCATATTCTGCTCACCATCAGTGTGATTTTATTGAGCAAAGAAGTACTGAATATTTTTCTTCAGTTTGGACAAAAGTTCTTTGGCGAGAAATTACGGATTTTGATTTCACAAGATGTCGCACAGTCGATCATCGTGAAATTTCTACAATATCGTCTGGCCTTCTTTACCCAAGATGATAACCAAGCAGGAAAATTACAGACTCGGATTGATCGAGGAATTGGGTCAATTACCCGATTGGTGCAAATCTTTTTTATTGATATTTTTCCATTATTTAGTAGTGCCATCATCGCCCTGTGTCTGATGTTCTATGCCAACTTCTGGATTGGCTTAGTGGCGTTAAGCATTGTACCAATTTATTTCTGGATTACCTTTAAGCAGGCGCAGAAACTCAGTGGTACACGACGTAATTTACGTGATGGTCGCGAACGTAAAAGTCAGGGGACGTTAAGTATCATTCAGTCGATCACGGTGATTAAGTCCTTTAACCGTGAGCAAATTGAGGCGGAAAAACAGCTGACTTTGCAAAAACAACTGACCGATGATCAGATGCGAACCCGCCAACTCAGTTTTCTATTTGATGGCTTAAAAACCTTTATTGAACAGATCGGCGTGGTCTTTATTATTATTTTAACGGCCTATTTTGTTCTGGTTGGTGATATGAGCATCGGTATGATCATGTTTCATATTCTGTTATTCAACAATGTTTCAGCACCGATTCGCTCGCTACATCGCATCTATGATGAAGTGAATGATGCGATGATTTATGCAGAAAGCTTTTTCAAAATTTTAGAAGCTGATGATGAAATTGAAACTTCTGGAGAACTGAAACCGCAACCACTGACGGGTAAGTTTGAACTCAAGCAGGTGAACTTTTTCTATCCCAATGGTTTTCATGCACTGAAAGACATCAACCTCACCATACAACCCAATAAAATCACGGCTTTGGTGGGCTTGTCTGGTGCGGGGAAATCGACTTTGATTAGTCTATTAGATAAATTCTATTTACCGCAGTCCGGTGAAATTCTACTGAATGGAAGCGCATTGACCGAGATCGATACCCAATATCTACGTGATCATATTGGCTTAGTCCTGCAAAAGAATCATATTTTTCAGGGCACAATTGAGGAGAATATTCGCTACGGCAAGATGGATGCGACGCAGGCTGAAATCATCCTTGCGGCAAAGAAAGCCTCGATTCATGAGCAGATTCTCAAGTTACCACTGGCGTATCAATCCGATGCCTTATTGCTTTCAGGCGGCCAGCAACAAAGGATTGCCATTGCACGCATGTTCTTGAAGAATCCCCCGATTATTTTTCTGGATGAACCGACTGCAAGTCTAGATGCCATTGCAACCGAGCAGATCAAACATAGTCTGGATGAGATCAAGCAGGGGCGTACCGTGATCATCATCTCACATAGTCTGTCACAGATTATTGATGCGGATTATACCTATGTGATGCAGGATGGCATGATCGTGGAACATGGTGAGCATCATCAACTCTATCAGCAACAAGGGGTATATAAGAACATCTTTGATGCGATGGCGAAGAGTCTTAATATTGAAAAGATTTCCAAGACCTTTGAAGGGGATGATGAAGAGGAAACGCATAGTTAGTCACTTCATCATCCTGTTAGAAAAGGCTTTATTTTGTAGAGTTAATCAAAAATTTTGTCTGCGGCTTGGAACGGCAGACTCACCACATCAATTGCCACAGCAAACGGCAGAAGTACCAGTTTTTCAAAAGGATTCAAGCCAGATTTAGATTTATAGTTTTCTTCTTTCTGGGTATAAATGGTGACTTGATAAGCCTTGCTTAACGGCTTTAACGAGCTGAGATTGTTTGCTGCAGGATAGACCACACCTTTCAATTTAAGATCAAAACAGAAACGTTGCGCCTGCATGCGCTCATCACTTGAGGATGAACACTCTTTGGCACCATTTTCAATGAAAAACTCCAGATCTTTCTTGCTTAAATCTTCTTTCAGCTTCACATAGGAAAGTGGCAAGGTTCCTGAAAAATGACCATCATTCTTTTCTGAATAGAAATTGAGGTCACGCGTGATCTGAATATTTTTCGGATCCAGCTTGCCAATTAAAGTGACGAACTGAGCGCCGCCTTGGGTCAGGATATAGCTGTTCTTTTGCCCTGCAATCACGATACTGTCTTTCGGCAAATCGGCAGCTGCTTGAGCAGGACGGCCAAAAGCCACCACATTGTCCTCAATCAGTGTGACTTTGGCGGTACGGGTATAGGAGCGATTGTCTTTTTTGATCAGGGTTGAAGTGGCACAGCCTGTCGCGAGTCCTGCTATTGTTGCTAGTGCGATTACAGTCTTTCTTTGAGATGTAAACATCCATGTGTTCCTTATATTTTAAAGCTTAGAGCTGCGCCTTAGATTGGATTGAAGGTTGTCATTATTGTATGGTGAGGATCGATCATATTAGGGTTGATAAATAACACCCAGAACTTTAGAAGGCAAAACAATTGCATCGAGGGTGAGTGTAAAGGGAAGTAGTGGCAAATGCGCCAACTTTTCTTTAGTCGATAATGGGACTTTGCCACTCTTGTAGTCAAGATATTGAATTCTAACGTGATATGGTTTCGATAGTGGTTGTAGGGATTGAATGGTACTGATCGCAGGATAAACCGTGCCTTCAAGACTTAATTCAAAACGATGCGGTTCTTGTTTGTTGATGCAGTGACAGGGAGCTACACCATATTGCTTAAATAGTGCTTGCTCTTTTTCGCTGAGATTTCCATTTGCAGGAGTATAAGCAAATCTAAATTTCCCACTAAAGCGATTGCTATCAGCCGCGGGTGCAATAAAATCTAAATCACGACTGATCTGAATATACTGAGGATTAAGCTGGTTAAGCAATTGCACAAATTCGGCTCCGCCTTTGTTAATCACATAGCTATATTGTTTTCCTGCAATGATAATGCTATCCGTCGGTTCATTGGGTAGGGGAATGGAGGGTTTAGCAAAGGCAACTACGTCATCTTCGATTAATGTTGTCCATTGATGACCAGATTCATATTTTGTGAATAAATCTCGTGTGGTTTCACCAATAACTCGATTACTTGAGCAACCTGTCATAAATAAGCAAGACAATAAACAGCAGCTAAATATTTTCTGATTGAATAGTTTAAAATTCATTGTTTGTTTTTTAAATTTGATTCGAACTGTCACTATAAACAAAAATTCCAACAATATGAATCGCACATTCAAGTGAGTTACTTTTAGTTTAATTTATGAGCTTTAACCAAAACTTGCAGTGACAGAATACATTTGTGCCTGAATTTAAATTTGATTGATATTTACCGTTTATCTGACCTCTACTGAATCAAACATCACTTTGCTGTAGCCTATTTATCAGATGCTTTTATTTAACTCATTATCTTCTTATGGATGAGGGATGTTTGGAGCAAACGATGAATTTTCTAAAACGATCTGTCCTGATCACTGCATTGGCTTTTATGGGCATACCTGTCGTACAGGCAAATGATGAAGTGACTTCATTGCCGACCATTCGGGTCATGGCTGAATCTGAGCTACGTGAAGAAGTGGGATTTGTGCCCTTTCAAGAAGACAAGCAGGTTCGTCAGGCGCTACAGCATTATGTCTATAAAATGCATAATGACATGCAGAATGCGGGTGTCAGTGAAAACCCTGTGAGTGTTAATTATCAGCCTGCAGCAGCACAGCCAGATCTATCTCAATATTCGCCGGTTTTGCAGCAATACATTCTTGCTGTTGCGTCAGGTTTACAGTCTTCAGACCCAACCAATGGCATTTTTAAAATGCTAGAACCATTGAATATTAATCGAAACAATATTGATGGGATTCGTAATGGTACGATTAAGTTGAATGCCGATGATATTTTGCGATTACAACAACAAATTCAAGATGGGCTTAGAGGTTTTAAACAGCCATATTAAATTACCGGATTGAATAAAGAAAAATCCCCGCACATTACGGGGATTTTTATATTATTGCTTTAGATAGCGTTCAAAAATAGCAGAGAAATCATAGTCCTCAATTTGTTTGCGGCGCTCGGTAAACTTGTTTTCAACTTGCAGGGTCGTTTGCGAAATAATATCAGGTAGATTCAGTAACACCTGTTCTGGCAACTCACGCAGCGAGAACATACTGTTTACGGCTTGCTGTGTTTGAACCAGAGTGGTGTATTGGCGTTCAATTTCTTTGCAAGCTTCACCAATACTAAACAACGCTTTATATAAATCGCGCACTTTCTCGATTTGAGCTTTCTCAATATCAATCGAATAGGCAGCACCACCCAACTGGAACTTGATTTCAACATCGCGATCAATGGTTCCTGCGGTTTCAAGTAGCACTCGGCTGATTTGATAGTGTTTGTAGGGATAACGATTTAGGGTTCTTTTCTTGCTGACAGCACTGGTACCGTCTAGATGGATAAATGCGGTGTTGGTAAAGCAGTATTCATCCGTTTTTGCTTTGATGAGGAAGAAGATTTTTTCATTGTCTTCATGGAAAATATAGTCATCAATATCAGTTTTATCATAATCTTGAGGTTCAATAATCTTACCGATATCACTGGTTCCCATTAGATCGGCTGCCATATTTTTAAACATTGTTAGAACCTTATTATTTGTTGGAATAGCGATCATAATTTGCCGTGTATTGTTCTGTCTACAGTGGGCATTTGTATTTTAAGAATTCTATACAACCATGAAACGAATTTTGATCGCATAAAAAAATCCCCGCAAAATGCGGGGATTTTCTTTTTATCTTAGTGTCGCTTAAACACGTTCGATAATGGTCGCGATACCTTGACCAAGACCGATACACATGGTCGCAAGACCGATTTGTGTATCTTGTTGTTCCATCACGTTCAACAAGGTTGTAGTGATACGCGCACCAGAACAGCCCAATGGGTGACCCAATGCAATCGCGCCACCATTCAAGTTGATGATGTCTTGTTTGTCATATACGCCTAAGCCTTTCATGACTGATAAGCCTTGAGCAGCAAATGCTTCGTTTAATTCGATGGTTTGGATATCCGCCATCGTTAAACCAGCACGCTTAAGTGCTTTTTGAGTTGCTGGTACTGGACCATAACCCATGATCGCAGCATCACAGCCTGCAATTGCCATTGAACGAATCACAGCACGTGGTTTTAAACCCAATGCTTGAGCACGTTCAGCAGACATAAGCAACATTGCAGATGCACCGTCAGAAAGAGCAGAAGAAGTTGCTGCTGTTACTGAACCACCTTTAGGATCAAACACTGGTTTCAATGCTTTGAATGCTTCAAGGTTGGCATCAGCACGAATCACTTCGTCGATGTCGCAAAGGATTTTGAAGCCATTAGCATCATGACCTTCAACACCCACGATTTCGTTTTTGAAACGACCTTCTTGAGTTGCAGCCCAAGCACGACGGTGAGACTCAACACCGAACGCATCTTGTTCTTCACGAGAGATACCATTCATACGACCTAACATTTCAGCGGTTAAGCCCATCATGTTCGATGCTTTCGCATAGTGTTTAGATGCTTCTGGGTTAAGGTCGATGCCATGCATCATACCGACGTGGCCCATGTGCTCAACGCCACCAATGATGAATACATCACCTTGGTTAGTTGCAATTTGTGCAGCAGCCGTGTGGATTGCTTGCATTGAAGAACCACAAAGACGGTTGACTGTTTGACCGCCAGCAGTTTTTGGAATGTCAGCCAATAAACCAATGTTACGAGCAATGTTCATACCTTGCTCTAAAGTTTGGTTTACACAGCCCCAAATTACATCTTCAACTTCGTTGGTATCAAACTGGTTACGAGCAACAAGTGCACGTACTAATTCAGCAGATAAACTGTCGGCACGTACATTGCGGAACATACCGTTACGTGATTTGCCCATGGCAGAACGAACGCCATCAACAATCACAACGTCACGTGGATTTAAAGTAGCCATTCACGTCGCTCCTTAACCGTAGAATTTTGTGTTGTTAGCAGCCATGTCACGCAACATTTGTGGCGCTTCATAAGCCTTACCTAAGTGTGCATATTTGTCGCAAAGCGCAACGTATTCAGCAACACCTGTTTGGTCGATGTAACGGCATGGACCACCACGGAATGGAGGGAAACCTACACCCATGATCATCGCCATATCTGCTTCAGACGCAGTAGCAACGATGTTGTCTTCTAAGCAACGAACAGTTTCGTTACAGAAAGCAAGCATCATACGGTCGATGATTTCTTGATTGTCAAACTCGCGTTTTTCGCCAGTCACGAAAGGTGCAATAATTTCGTATGCTGTTGGATCAACAGTTTTCGCTTTCTTACCTTTCTTATCTAACACGTATTTGTAGAAACCAACGTCATTCTTTTGACCAAGACGTTTTGCTTCGTACATCGCTTCGATCGAACCTTTGTAGTCTGGCTTCATACGGTCAGGGAAACCTTCAGCCATTACTTCTGCGCCATGAACACCTGTATCGATACCAACAACATCGATCAAGTATGCAGGACCCATAGGCCAGCCGAATTTCGCCATCACATTGTCCACTTGTTGGAAATCTGCACCGTCTTTTACAAGCAGGTCAAATGCACCAAAGTAAGGGAACAATACACGGTTAACCAAGAAACCTGGGCAGTCGTTAACAACGATTGGTGTTTTACCCATTTTTTGAGCAAGAACAACAGTTGTTGCGATCGCTTCTTCAGAGGTCTTTTCACCACGAATCACTTCTACAAGTGGCATCATGTGTACTGGGTTGAAGAAGTGCATACCAACGAAGTTTTCAGGACGTTGTAATGCTTTCGCTAAACGTGTAATTGAAATCGTTGATGTATTAGATGCAATGATCGTATTTTCACGAACATGCTTTTCAGTATCAGCAAGCACGATTTCTTTTACTTTTGGATTTTCAGTCACGGCTTCGATCACGATATCCACTTCTTTAAACTCGTCATAGCTTAAAGTTGGACGGATGCGAGCCAGTGTTTCACCCATTTGCGCAGGTTTCATTTTCTTGCGCTCAACTTGCTTAGTGAGCAAACCATTCGCTTCTTTCATACCAAGTGCAAGTTGTGGGTTACCAATGTCTTTCATGATGATTGGTGTGCCTTTGCTTGCCGCTTGGTAAGCAATACCACCACCCATGATACCCGCACCTAATACAGCTGCTTGGTTAACAGGGTGAGCACCTTTCTCATATTTTTTCGCAGTTTTCTTCACGACTTGGTCATTGATGAATAAACCAATCAATGCACCTGCTTGTGGTGTAATCGCTGCTTTTGCAAAACCTTGTGCTTCTGCTTTTAATGCGTCATCACGTGTTGAGCTTGCACCAGCTTGTAAAGAATCAAGCAATAATTTTGGCGCAGGGTATTGAGCAGGGTTTGCTTTCGCAAGGACCGCACCTTTCGCCGTATTGAACGCCATCATTTGTTCAAGTGGGTTCAATTTGATTGCGTCTAATTTTTCTTGACGCTTTGCTTTCCAGTTCAAACGACCAGCAATGGCTTGTTTAACGAGGTCAACAGCAGCTTCTTGTAATTTGTCCGCAGCAACAACCGCATCTACAGCACCATCTTTTAGTGCAGCAGCTGGTTTTTTCGGGTTCGCCATTGCCATCCATTCAACGGCATTGTCGATACCGATTAAACGGCTTAAACGTACGCTACCACCAAAACCAGGATAGATCCCCAATTTGATTTCTGGTAAGCCCACTTGTGCTTGTTCTGACATCACACGATAGTCACACACCAAGCACATTTCAAAACCACCACCCAGCGCTGTACCATTGATCGCAGCAACTTTCGGTAGATCTAAATCTTCAAAACTGTTGAAGATCTCGTGTACAGGCATAAGCCAATCAACAATCGCTTGTTCACCCGCAGCGAAGTTTTGCCCGAATTCAGTGATATCAGCACCAACGATGAATGTTGATTTGCCAGAGGTAACAACTAAGCCTTTAATATCGTTATTGGCTTTCACTGCAGCAATCGCTGCTTGGAAGTCTTCGATGGTTGCACGGTTAAATTTATTAACCGACTCACCTTGTAAGTCAAAGCGGAATTCTGCAATTCCGTCCGCAAGCATTTGGACGGTAATGGCATTGCCAGCGTGGATCATGCCTGATCTCCCTTGTTGTGGAGGATTCTGAGTGGATGTCATAAAGCGTGTGTGCGCTTCAGCACACAAAAAAGCTTCGCTAATCTTACGATAACTATATCCAAAAAGGACATAACAAGTTGTATCAAGCCGTGACGCTAGGGTCATCAATTTATTGTAATCTTGGACTTGAACTGCTAAATCATGAATAAAAATAAATTTTTCGACTAAAATAGAGCGTTTACTCTTTGATTGTGATGAGAAATTTTAAAAGTGCTTTTGTCCGATTTAGGTAAGCTCATTGGTATTTAAGTCGACAAATTTGCTAGAATAGCAAGCTTATTTTGAGTGCGATTTTGAGATTTGATTCATCAAACTGAGCATTTGGTTTTCAGCTAAGAAGATAGAGTAATCTATGATTAAGTGGATCATATTAGCGATTTTTATCATTTCGGCTTTGTATATTCAGCGCCGTGGTAAAGTAAAGCATTCGTTTTATCGTCAGTTTTTTGACCATTCTACGATTCTCGCACCCATTAACTTTTTAATGTACATGTTTTCCAAAGTGCCGAATCAACCGTATATCGACACTCAACATTTTCAGGACTTAAAAGTGCTGGATGAAAATTGGGAAATGATTCGTGATGAAGCTAAAGCTTTGTACGACAAAGGTGGTATTAAAGCTTCAAGTAGCTATGATGACTTAGGCTTTAACTCATTCTTTAAAACAGGCTGGAAACGGTTCTATCTGAAATGGTACGACTCGGCACATCCATCAGCGGCCGAACTTTGTCCAAAAACAACCGCTTTGTTAAAGACATTGCCAACGATTAAAGCCGCAATGTTTACTGAGCTAGCACCCGATAGCCGTTTGGTTCGTCACCGTGACCCGTATGCAGGTTCATTACGTTATCACTTAGGTTTAATCACTCCGAATGATGATCGCTGCTTTATCGATGTCGATGGTGAGCGCTATTCTTGGCGTGATGGTGAGAGTGTGGTTTTTGATGAAACCTATATTCACTATGCTGAAAATACGACTGACCAAAACCGCATTATTTTCTTCGCAGATGTAGAGCGTCCATTAAAGACTCGCTTTATGGAGAAGTTTAATCACTGGTTTGGTAAAAGTGTGATGACGGCTGCCAGTTCACCCAATGAAGCGGGTGATCAAACAGGTGGTTTAAACAAAGCATTTGGCTATATTTACCAGATTCGTATTAAAGCCAAAGCTTTGAAGAAATCGAACCGTTCCCTGTATTACTTTTTGAAGTGGTTCATCATGCTCGGTCTATTCTTCCTCATTTTTATTCGTCCTTATGTTTTTTAAGTTTGAATAACATCAACGCCCGAAAGGGCGTTTTTTTATGGGATTTGGCTTAGAATATTTTTAATTCATAACAATTCACTTTGAAAATCTATGCAAACGTTTCGTTCTAAAATTGATTGGTGGTTCTGGGGTGTAGTGATTGCAACGACAGGCTTGTTACTGCAATTTTTATGGACCATGTATATGAAAGGCACCATGCAGGAGTATCCTGAACATGCCGTCCTATATTTTCTGACGATCGCTCTATTATGGTGGCCGATTTTTAATACGCGTTATATTGTGACAGAACAACATTTAACGATTCGTTCGATGTTCTTCAAGTGGCAGATCAATAAATCTGACATTATTAAAATATCCTCGAGCCATAATTTAATTTCATCTCCTGCTTTATCTTTGGATCGTTTGCGCATTGATTATCAGAAAGATGGGATTACAAGTCATATTTTGATTTCGCCTAAAGATAAACAGAGGTTTTGTAAGGCCTTAAATCAAACCCTTTCTAAGCATTAAATCACTTATAAACTTGGCGCTTACACGATATTCACATTTAAGGCTTGAAAAAAATTGAGCAAACATCACATCATGTGATGTAAATAAAGAGAATAGGCATGTTGTGAATCCAAACGCTCGAGAACACATTGAAAAAATACTGGCGCATATGACTCAGTTGCCTGGCGTTTATAAAATGCTAGGTAAAGATGGGGAGTTACTATATGTAGGCAAAGCCAAAAACCTAAAAAATCGTGTGTCGAGCTATTTTGTAAAAACCATTGAGCATCCGAAAACACAGGCCTTGGTTGCCCGTATTTATGATATTGAAAGCTTGGTGGTACGTTCAGAAACTGAAGCCTTATTGCTTGAACAAAACCTGATTAAGTTGCATCGTCCGCCTTATAACATTATGTTGCGGGATGATAAATCCTACGTCTATATTTTTGTCTCCTCAGATAAACCTTATCCGCGCATCGCCAGTGGACGTGGTAAGGGTAAGCATCAAATTGGGAAGTTTTTTGGGCCTTACCCAAGTGCTTATAGCGCGCGTGACACATTATTGGTGTTACAGAAGCTGTTCAATGTTCGCCAATGCGAGAACAGCTATTTTTCACAGCGCAAACGTCCGTGTCTTCAATACCAGATTAAACGCTGTACCGCGCCTTGTGTCGGCTTGATTAGTCCTGAAGACTATAAAGAAGATGTCGACAACTCCATCCGTTTTCTGCAAGGAGATACCAAAGAGCTAAATCAAGAGCTGATTGGGAAAATGGAACAGGCAGCTGAAGCACTTGAGTTTGAAAAAGCGGTGTTTTATCGAGATCGTTTGTCTTTACTTCGTGAAGTACAGGCACAGCAAGCGGTATTCAAGATCAAAGGTGAGGCCGATATTTTGGCAATTGCCTACCAAGCAGGCGTGACCTGCGTCCAGATTATGTATGTGCGTAATGGACGCATGCTCGGCGGGAAAAGCTATTTCCCCGATATGCTAAGTGATGATTTGGGACAGATGCTCAGTGACTTTATGGCGAACTTTTACTTCCAAGTTGCCGATGAAGTGCCGACAGAGTTGATTGTGAATGTTGATGTGCCAGATCAACAGCAACTGGAAGAAGCCTTACAGCAAACTTTTAGTAAAAAGGTCCAGATCAAGCATAAAGTCCGTGAGACTCGAGCTGAATGGTTAGAGTTGGCACAAATGAATGTGCAGCATGCGATTAAAGGCAAACTCAGTAATCATTTAGAGTTAACGGAACGTTTTTATCAGTTGGAACAGGTGGTGGGACGCCCGATTGATCGGATCGAATGCTTTGATATTAGCCATACCATGGGGGAAGCACCAATTGCTTCCTGTGTGGTGTTCGATCAAGGTGGGTCACGAAAGCGAGACTATCGTCAATTTGCGATTCAGGATATTACCGGGGGCGATGATTATGCTGCAATGCGGCAAGCTCTGATCCGTCGCTATAAAAAGAATATGTTGCCTGATCTTCTGCTCATTGATGGTGGTAAAGGGCAATTACATATGGCGATGGAGGTGATGCAAGAGCTAGAGCTGGATGCCTTTATGATCGGTGTATCTAAAGGTGAAGGTCGTAAGCCAGGATTGGAAACATTACATTTTACCGATGGCACCAAGATCCAGCTTCCAGAAGATCATAAAGCGCTACACCTCATTCAACAGGTGCGTGATGAAGCGCATCGTTTTGCGATCACCAAGCATCGTGCCAAACGAGATAAACGTCGTAGTAGCTCAGTCTTAGAAGCCATTCCCGGACTTGGACCAAAGCGTCGTCGTGATTTATTGACGCATTTTGGTGGGATACAAGGGGTACTCAGAGCATCGGAAAAAGAGTTGATGTTAGTCCCGGGGTTAGGTGAGGTTCTGGCGCGGACGATTTATAAAATCTTACATGAGTAATTTGATCGATTAACACAATCTTCCCAATATTGCGGTGTAAACGATCATTCACAAATGGCGAAAAACATTCAAAGATAGTGTATTTCGATGATGAAGGAAAAATGATGTCCTTGCTTCCGCTCTATCAACAGGTTGAACAACAAGAATGGATCGATATTCCATCAGGTTGGCTACAAGGCCGGACAGTGTTTGGCGGGTTGATTGCCGGACTGATGATCCAAAAGGCGCTGAGTACGGTACAAGATGCAGCAAAACAACTGTTAAGCTGTAACATCACTTTTGTCGGCCCGGTGCAACAAGGACGAGCCAGACTCAGTGCTGAAATATTACGTGAAGGAAAATCAGTCACATCTTTAGAAATCCGACTCTGGCAGGATGATGCGGTACAAAGTATTTTGGTGGCCAGTTTCGGCCTACAACGTGAATCGCGGATTCAGGTGCAAAACTTACCTACAGTTCCTGACTATCCAACGGCCGAACAACTGGATAAAACCTTCTATATTGAGGGGTTAATGCCCGAATGTTTACAGCAATTTGAATTGTGTTGGGCAGAAGGGAGTTATCCGATGGCAGGCAGTAAGGTGCCTGATTTTGGTGGCTGGGGGCGGTTTGCACCTAGTTTGCATCCAAACCGTAACATGCAATTGGCAGATCTGTTTGCACTCATGGATGTCTGGCCACCTGGGGTTTTACCTATGTTTAAAACGCCTGCACCAGCCAGCTCCTTGACTTGGCAGATTACGTATTTGCAGCCGATTGTGGATCAAATTCAAGATTGGTTTAAATACAAAGTCGTGACTGAATATGCAGAACATGGTTATTCAACGGAATATGCGTATATCTGGGATCGTGAAAACCGCTTAATTGCGGTACTTAGACAGACAGTTGCCGTTTTTGCCTAGTCGACACTGCGGTGCATTTCGTATAAAGTTGCTTACACATGGATAATCTCGGCACATCCTTTGTGCGACATGCATATTTGATGCGAACAACATGGCGGTGTTTATGAGTACAGGGCAAATCCTGAACATTCCTAATATTTTAACTTTGGCACGTATTGCCCTAATTCCTGTTTTCTTGGTGATTGCTTATTGGCCACCCGCAATTGGAATTGCTGAGCATCATGGGGGAATGATGCGTCATCTGATACTGACAGCGGTATTTGTACTTGCTGCGGTAACAGATTGGTTGGATGGCTATTTGGCACGAACTTTAAATCAAAGCTCTGCTTTTGGGCGGTTCCTTGATCCAGTCGCAGATAAGTTGATGGTTGCAGCAGCACTGATTGTATTGGTGCAATGGCAGCCGAATATTTCAATGGCTTTTGCTGCGATTGTAATTATTTCGCGAGAGATTACCGTTTCTGCGCTACGTGAGTGGATGGCAGAGTTAGGCGCTCGTACCAGTGTTGCGGTGTCGACTGTTGGAAAATACAAAACAGCTTTCCAAATGATTGCGATTAGTGTGTTCTTATTGAACTGGAAACCTTTGGAAATATGGGCCTATGCCTTACTGTACGCTGCTGTGATTCTCACCCTATGGTCGATGTTTATTTATTTGAAAGCAGCATGGCCGTACCTAAAACAGCCTTAATCGTATTACAAAGCTAATATTTAAAAGCCTTCTATACAGAGGGCTTTTTTATTGTCTGATGAATGGCTAGACAAGAAAAAAGCCCATACAACGATGAGCTTAGTTCTCTGAGGAAAGCCATGCTCTTTTGGGAGAGTATGCTGAAGAACATAATCATCATATGAGAATTTGCTGAGATTTACAACCGTGTAAAATGTAAATGTTTTTTAATATTCTCAAATCGGGTTGCCTTGGTTCTCAGACAGTGTTGCAAATTTATGTTCAATTTGAGCCGCATTATTTTGCAAAATTTCAATTAACTTTTGAATGTTGATGAAGTCAAAACGATTCTTTGAAGCCACTAATGTGAGCGCAATCGGCGCTTCTTTGTTGGAGAAACGGATCGGCACAGACAAACTACAAAGTTGAGGATCGATTTCACCTTGGGATAAGTAGAAGCCCTGTTTTTTGATTTTTCGCATGTGCTGGATGAATTCATCTTGAGTCTGTGCAAATCCGACTTGTGCCAATTCTTTTGAAAACTGCTGATAATAGGCTTGAATACGTTGCTTGCTTAAATGTGCAATCACGATCTTGGGCGAAGCACCGACGTAAACAGGGCGTGGACAACCTCGGCCAAAAGAGAGTAATTCGGCATCTTTAAAGGTCTCATGATGTAGGTCGATACAATAATCATGATTTAAATAGGTTAATAAGCAGCACAGTTCGGTACGTTCCACGATATCGCGCATAAAGGGAATACTGATCTGAACCAGAGGATCAGTGCTATGTGAAATATAATCTAAAACGGCAATTTTAGAGCCGAGTGTATAGTCACCTGATGTGCCACTAATTCGTTTTAAGATGTCCGTCGAAACCAATTCTTTGAGATAACGATAGGCGGTAGGTTTGGATAGCGCAAGCTCATCACAAATGATATCGACATTGATAATCGGACGTGAAACTGAAAATAAATCCAGCACAGTAAGAATTTTACCAAAACTCGAAATTGCCATGATGGGACGCCTACTCCTTACAAAATAACGTGAAAACCGAACTTTTATTGCTTTATAACAGAAAAGCGAAAGGTCGTGTATGTACTTTTAAATCTGATCATCCGAGATCAATCGTTTAGGGTGAATACTGAGAAAAATGATAAATTTTATTGTGATTATTTTAAATTAAAATGAAAAATTATCAAATGGTGATAATTTATGTTGACTAATTTACTCGATTTTGAAAAAATAAGCTATGCAATGTCTTATGTGGATAATTATTTTTAGCTGAAAATGCCTAAAAATGCTAAGTCTTGCAGATCACTCCTTATATCCAGTTTCACTCATCGCACTTGCCCTGATCTGAATTGTTTCAAATCAGTCTGGAGAGCTTGTCACTTTTTTAGTGATGACATGCGTGATTAAACTGACGCTGAACCGAGACATACTCATGCTATTTAAACAGCTGTTGGCTTTTAGACCGAGTCGGCTTGACCTCATCTTTGCCTGCAAAACATTTGTAGCAGGCATGTTGGCACTGTTTATTTCGTTTGAATTGGATTTGATTAATCCGATGTGGTCGATTGGTACGGTGTTGATTATTGCCAGTCCCTATTCGGGGATGGTGTCTTCAAAATGTGTGTATCGCTTGGTGGGAACGGTCGCAGGGGCCATGATTGCCTTGTTTTTGACCCCCCATTTTATTAATACCCCTTGGTTATTTACCATTATTTTGTCCTTGTGGGTGGGCTTTGCACTCTACGTCTCTTTACTTGATCGGACACCACGAAGCTATGTATTCATGCTAGCGGGTTATTCAACCGCCATGATTGTGTATAACGCGATTACCTATATTGATACCTATAATATTTTTGATATTGCCTTGGCTCGTGTGCTTGAAATTTCTGTGGGGGTGATTTCAACCGCCGTGGTTTCAGCAACCTTTTTCCCTGTGCATGTCGGTGCAATGATTAAACAGCGGGTTAATAAAACCCTGAATGATTTGGAAAGTACCTTTGAAAAGCTGATCACTGTTCAAGAAACACCAGAAAACTATACGCAAATTTTGTCGGTGATTACCCGTGATACAGCTGATATTCATGCTTTAGCCGTACATTTGGCTTATGAAAAAGGAGAGTTAAAGGGTATGACCAAAACCTTGCAGGAAATGCTGCATCAGGTGTCTTTGGTGGTGGCCAATCTGGTGGCTTTATCGCAACGGGTGAAACAACTTGAACAAATGCAATTGAGCAATCTTAGGCCGCATTTAAATCGTATCCGCCAAGATACATTGGCTTTTTTAAAGCTAGAGCGCATGGTTCAACCCAGTGATTTGCAGGGTTTACCCATAAGATTCGAAGAAGATTTTGCCGAGCTGATTGCGCAAGCTACAGCTGAACAGCAAATTGTATTGGGTGCCTTGAAGATGGATGTTCGCCATTTTATTGCCAATATGCTGGCAGTGAAATTGATTTGGCAGCAGATTCAGCAAGGCAATAAAGAGATTCCAACTGAAATTACTGCAATCACCACCAAGTATCCGAGTTTACATCGGGATCATGGCATTGCCGTTCGTGGCGGTATCAGTGCAGTGTTGATCACCTTTATTGTGACAGCAGCATGGATTCTTTCGGGTTGGAAAGCGGGTTTTATGATGGCTCAAATGGGGGCGATTACGGCCTGTATCTTAACGGCATTGGATAATCCTGTACCTGTATTACGTATTTTTATTTGGGGCAGTATTGTCTCGGCGGGTTTAGTTTTTATCTATGCTTTTGGGATCTTCCCGCATATCACTCATTTCTGGCAATTGGCATTGGTACTATTTCCGGTATTTCTGGTTGCGGTCACCATGATGGCCAATCAAATGCTGATGCCTGTTGGGATGGTGCTGGGGATTAATACCATGATGGGGTTGAACCTACACAACAAATACACCATGGATGCCGTGTCTTATCTGGATAGTTCCTTTGCCATGGTGTTAGGCGTTTTAGTGTCCCTGATTGTGATTGATTTGGTCCGTGCTGTTTCACCAGATACCAGCGCGACGCGAATTCTAGCTTTGCATTACCAAGCGATGCGCCAAGCTTTGCATCTGTCTTATGGCACTGATTTTAAAATTCATTTACGTAGTATGTTGGACCGTGTCGGGGTATTAAATACCAAGATGGTACAAAACCCAGAGGTGAAAACGGCCATTCATAATGCATTGGTTGAAAGTAGTTCGATTGTTGATTTAGTCCGTTTGCAAGAAATAAGCCAAAAATTGCCACAATTGTTGGAACTACAAAATGGCTTAAACCAGTTACAACAACAGTTGACAGATTATTTTCAAAGCCAGGAAAAGCAACTTTCAATTCATCATTTTCCGATTCAGATTGTGCAACAAATAGAACGTTTACAAGACATCTCTCAACAGATTGAAGATGTACAGTTGCGTCAACGGCTGCTCATTTCACTGAATAATATTTGTGAAAGTATTGGTCATGTCTCAATAGAACAGATGTATTCGGACAGATATGGTTTAGGGGTATCTCATGGGTGAAATGAATCTTTATGGGGTTTATATCCCAATCCTTTTGGTACAAGCCGTTGTTGCTTATGTGCTGTTTAAGCTACTCAGCCCCTTAGTTGATCGTTTGGTCATCAAAGGCTGGATTGCATTGCCCAGTATTTTCAATTTGTGCTTTTACTTGGGTTTGATGCTAATGGTGCATTGTCTGTTTGTTTTGCTGTGGGCCTGAGGTCTTGGACGAAATGCTCATTCTAAAATTTAATGATTTAAAGAAAGGTGGTAGAGGTAATAAACATGAGTGCATTTGATGTAAGAAAAGTTATACGTCCAATTGTATTGCTGGTTGCAGTTGTGATTGCCGTTTACACCATCGTGCATTTATGGAATTACTACAATGCAGCACCGTGGACACGCGATGGGCGTGTACGTGGTGATGTGATTCAGGTTGCTTCTGATGTGAATGGTTTGGTGACTGAAGTCTTGGTACAAGATAACCAGACGGTAAAAAAAGGGCAGGTTCTGTTCAAGATTGATGTGGCACGTCAGGCTTTGGATGTTGAACAAGCCAAGTCAGATCTTGTCAAAGCCAAAGCAGGTTTAGCACAAGCACATGCAAATTTAGCAGGTTCGAAAGCGAGCTTAGTGAAAACTGAAGCCAATATGAAACTGGCTGAGAAAAATGCAGCACGTTATGCCAGCTTGATGGATGGTGCGATTTCTAAACAAGAGCAAGATCAGGTTTTTGCGACCCGTGATCAAGCTGTTGCTGAGCGTGAGCAGCTCACTGCCAGTATTGAGCAAGCCAATGCAGCCATTCAACAGCAGCAAGCATTAATCGAAGTGGCAACCAGCAGCCTACATTTGGCTGAGTTGAATCTTAATCGTTCTGAAGTAGTTGCACCTGCGGACGGCACCTTGTCGAACTTTGACTTACGGGTGGGTAATTATGTGAAGGTAGGACAGGCGGTTGCTGCTTTATTAGACCGTCATCAGCTCTATGTCGTCGGTTATTTTGAAGAGACCAAACTGAACCGTATTCATGTGGGGGATGCAGCAACCGTACAGTTAATGGGTGATAAGCAAAGAATTCGCGGTCATGTACAAGGCATTGCAACGGGGATTGAAGATCGTGAACGTTCTGGTAGTTCAAACTTATTGGCCAATGTGAATCCAACCTTTAGTTGGGTGCGTTTGGCACAGCGTGTACCAGTGAAAATTGTATTGGATGAGCAGCCGAAAAATCCATTGGCCTTTGTTTCTGGGCGTACAGCAACAGTTAGAATTATCGAGAAGTAATTCAATTAAGGTTAAAAATCTTATTTTATTCGTGAAACGTGTTTTGAGTTTTACATAATCGCCTAGTGGTATTCATGGTACTAGGCGATTGAATCTTATGGGGATATTTTTAAGGTGTAATTCCAGCTGGGTCGCGATACCAGCTCTGAATCAATAGCGCCGCTGCAAAGCTATCAGCCGATAAACGTTTTGCTTGACCTTTACTTTGATAAAATTCGAGTTCTTCTCTGGCTTCTCGTGTGGTTAGGCGTTCATCCACCATCCAAGTTTCAATATTGGTTTGGTGGCGTAAACGACGGGCGAATTTTCGCGCCCGAGCAGACAGTTCAGATTCACTATCATCCATATTTAGTGGTAAGCCCACGATAAATAAATTGGGTTGCCATTCTTTGACAATCTTTAATAATTTATCCCAGTCTGGAATACCATCTTTCATTGGAAATAATGGTAGGGGATTGCTACTTTCAATACTGGATTGACCCATCGCCATCCCCATTTTTTGGGTACCAAAGTCAAAAGCCATGATGGATTGGGGTGCTTGCATATTAGGCATGGCCAATCTCAGAAGCAAACCACGTGCGGTCTACCCCAATTTTCTTGTAAGCAGCATCCCAGCGATCGTGATAAGGCAAATTAAAAATTAAATCCATATCCGACTCACAGATCAGCCAATCTCCCCGTATCATTTCTTCTTCGAGCTGATTCTTACTCCAGCTGGCGTAACCCAAAGCAATTTGATAACGTCCAACACCTTCGTTATGCGCAATCGCATCCAGAATATCTTTACTGGTGGTGATACAGACATTTTCACCAATCGCAATGGATGAATGCCATGTCGGCTGACCAGTATGCAGCACAAAGCCAGCTTCAGGGCGCAAAGGACCACCTTGCAATACCGCATGAGGATGTACGTTATCTGCATCAATCTCTAAATCATTGAGTAATTCTTTGATTTGTAAGTCTGAAGGTCGGTTGATAATGATGCCTTGAGCGCCGTCTTCGTCATGGCGAGCAATATAGATGACTGTATTGGCAAAAAAGTCATCTGCCATGTCTGGTGGAGCGATGAGACAACGGTGAGTTAAATATTGTTTCGTCACCTAGGCGATTCTCCATCAATGTATTGTGTTGATTTATCTATATAGGTTCTTTTTATCAACATACAAGAGTTAATCGGATTTCGCCAATCTTTTTCTGAAATTTTATCGCTTTAATTAGGCCGTTTGGAACTTAAGCTGACGCAGTTGGCGTGCATGTTGTAAGGTGGTTTCGCTAATTTCGACCCCGCCAGACATGCGGGCCAATTCTAGGATACGCTGTTCCTCTTCCAACTCGATGATGGTACTGCTGGCTGGATCAGTCTGTTGTTTTTTCACCAATAAATGTTGATCAGACTGTGCCGCAACTTGT
This sequence comes from Acinetobacter sp. UBA991, assembly GCF_002292065.1. Taxonomy (NCBI): domain Bacteria; kingdom Pseudomonadati; phylum Pseudomonadota; class Gammaproteobacteria; order Moraxellales; family Moraxellaceae; genus Acinetobacter; species Acinetobacter sp. UBA991. Next base: position 44,604 of record NZ_DBBF01000038.1, read on the forward strand.
GCCTGATGTGTGATACACAATAATTGGACATGTTGTGCCAGATCAGCCAGTAAACGACCCACCACTTCTGCTGTGCCACCACTGATCCCCACATCAATTTCATCAAAGACCAACACTTCTGCATCGGTTTTTTCTGCATTCATCACTTGCATTACCAGCGCAATACGAGATAACTCACCACCTGATGCAACGCGTGCCAATGGTTGTGGTGGAATCCCTTTATTTGCAGTAAAGAGAAGCTGAATAAAGCTCAGACCTTCTGCATTAGGTTCCTGTGGCTCAAATTTAAACTCAAAATGTGCTTCAGGGAGTGCCAATGGTTTTACTTGTTCCGTCAGTTGTTTCGCCAATGGAATTGCGGCCGCACGGCGAATTTCATCCAGATGTTGCGCAGCTTGTATAAATGCCTGATATGAAACTTCAACTTGTTCGGCCAGCGTTTCTGGATCTTCAAGTTGATGCAGTTGCTCTAATTCTTGCTGCCAAGTTTCATATTCTTGTTTCAGTAATTCCGGTTGAGTGCGATGTTTACGTGCTAGACGATGGAAGACTTCGAGGGTCGCATTCAACTGTTCCATGCGTTCAGGGTCAAAGCTTTGACGATCAATAAACTGACGCAAACTTGCGGTTGCATCGTCTATTTCGCTTTGTGCATTTAATAAAGAGTTATAAATATTGGCTAACTGTTCGCTACGACCTGCATGAGATTCTAAGCGACGAATGATTGAGGCAACTTCTTGGGTGATATTTTGTTCCGCTTCATCCAAGACATTGAGGCTATAACTACAGTCCTGCATGATATGTTCATGATGGCTGAGACGATCAAATTCTTGTTCTGTTTCGCGATAATCGGTTTGAACAACCTCTTCAAGCTCTTCTATTTGAGACTCTAGGCTTTGTATTTTTTGAATACGTGTCGCTTGTGCATCTAAAGCAGCTTGATGTTGCCGAATATTTCGTTGCCATGTGCTATACGCTTCACGTACTGCTTGGGAAGGTTCGGCAAAATTATGATAACGATCGAGCCAATGTTTTGGATAGGGTGGTTCGAGTAATTGTTGCTGGCTGTGTTGGCTATAGAGTTGAACCAGTAAACGTCCAATTTCTTTGAGTTCTGCTAAGCTGCTCGGACGTCCATTAATCCACGCTTTGCTGCGGCCTGTGGCGAAAATCACACGTCTTAAATGGATTTCACCTGAATCATCATCCAATTCATGTTCGGTGAGCCAATGTGCTTCCGCACTTTGGGGCTGATAACTGAACACAGCGGTAACATCGGCTTTGTCTGCACCATAACGCACATAATTGGTATCAGTGCGTTCACCTAAGCATGCTGAAAGTGCATCTAACAGTAATGATTTTCCCGCACCAGTTTCACCAGTCAGCACATTGAAGCCTTGTTCAATGTCTAAAGCCAGATGGTCGGCGAGTGCAAAATTAATTAAAGTTAAATGGGTGAGCATAAACGCATCCAATGCACGGAATCTTTTGCTTAAAGATAGAGAAGTTTTAAAGTGACGACAAGAGCGGAATACAGGATTTTCCTGATTTACTGAGGAATTGCTGATTGTTTGTAAGTTTAAGAGAACGTTTCACTTTGTATTTCTGAGTCATGGGTAAAAAAGCGGTAGGCCTTATGCTTAGCTCTTGCGATCAGTAAAAAGTTGTTTGTCTTGCGCGTGGGTAATGCTTAGCTTTATTAATCCTCTTCATTCGTAGTATAGCTGCTCGTCTTCTTGCGGAACTTGAACGTTCCTCAGGACAAAGCTTCGCTTTGTTAATCCTCGTCACTCGTAGCATAGCTACTCGTCTTGCGCTCGGACAAAGCTTCGCTTTGTTAATCCTCGTCACTCGTAGCATAGCTACTCGTCTTGCGCTCGGACAAAGCGTTGCTTTGTTAATCCTCGCTCAGGTATGAAAATTGCTATGTTTAGCCTAGAAAATGGATTGATTAGTTGTCACGGCACAATTAAACTACGTCCAGCATAATCTAATATAAATGCGGCATTATTTGGAGAGTACGCATGAGTTCAGTGCAATTTGATCATGTAACGGTCATTAAGAAATCGAATGTGTATTTTGGTGGGGCGTGTATTAGCCATACTGTACAATTTGAAGATGGTACAAAAAAGACTTTAGGTGTTATTTTACCTACTGAACAAGCGTTAACGTTCGAAACACATGTGCCAGAGCGTATGGAAATTATTTCTGGTGAATGTCGTGTCAAAATTGCAGATAGCACTGAAAGTGAATTATTCCGCGCAGGTCAGTCTTTTTATGTACCTGGAAATAGCATGTTTCACATTGAAGCAGATGAAGTACTCGATTATGTTTGCCATTTAGAAGGTTAACCTATTCCTTCTTAAATCGAGTACACTACGCTCAAAGAAAATCCTGTAAAGTTCCTTTGCAGGATTTTTATTTTTTTAAAATTCCCTAATACCCTCTTGATAAAAGAGGAGCTTCTAAACGAGGTCGTTCATGGCAAAACCCGAATATTATTATGGCGTTCATTCAGTGGAGTCATTGTTGGAGTTGGAGCCTGAACGCGTTTTGACTTTATTTACATTGAAAGGTCGTGATGATCAGCGTTTGCAAAAAATTTTGCAGTTAGCAGAGCCTTTTGGTATCAGTGTACAAAAAGCCAGTCGTGATAGCTTAGAAAAGCTTGCAGGGCTACCATTTCATCAAGGTGTAGTGGCCGCTGTGCGTCCACATCCAACCTTAAATGAAAAAGATTTGGACGAAATCATGCAACAGTCGCCAGATGCATTGTTATTGGCGCTTGACCAAGTGACTGATCCGCATAATCTGGGCGCATGTATTCGTACTGCGGCTGCGATGGGTGTTCAGGCGGTGATTGTTCCCCGTGATCGTTCAGCCAGTTTAACCCCGACAGCACGTAAAGTTGCAGCAGGCGGCGCTGAAAAAGTGAAATTTATTCAAGTCACTAACCTCGCTCGAACCCTAGCGCATTTAAAAGACACCACTCATACCCGTGTGATCGGGACGATGCTGGATGAGAAAGCATTGCCGATACAACAATGTGATTTCAAAGGTCCTGTAGTGATTGTGATGGGTGCGGAAGATACGGGACTTCGTCCAATTACTCAGTCACAATGTGATCATACCGTTTATATTCCAATGTCTGGTGATCTACAAAGTCTGAATGTCAGTGTGGCAACAGGTATGGCACTTTATGAGGCGTGTCGTCAGCGTAGTGCTGTATAATTTAGCCAAATGTTGGCAATGTAAACTCAGATGACCATCCGTACGCAAGGCTATTTCTTTGTCTTTATTACCATGTGTATTTGGGGCGGATTTACCATTTTTTCCCGTCTCAATGCACATTGGCATGTCAGTGTCTGGGATCTGGTGGCAATGCGCTTTGCGATTGCTTCTTTGATTCTGCTCCCAGTCTTAATCTATAAAAAAGATTTCGCTTTTTTGTGGCATCCACGTCCAATCATTTTGGCACTGATCGGTGGCTTGGTTTATTGTCTCACCGTCTATAACGCTTTTTTACATGCGCCAGCAGCGCATGCCGCTATCTTTCTCAATGGTTGTATTCCCTTGTGTACCGCTGTGGCTGCTTATGTATTATTTAGACAGCCTTTTGATAAGCATACTTGGTTCAGTTTGATGATTATGATGGCAGCTCTGATACTGATGAGTTATCTGATGCTGCATGATCAAGCTTTGGCATTGGGAGTAGGAGATTTACTACTTTTTATCAGTGCAGTGTGGTGGGGGATTTTTACGGTATTGCTGAAACAATGGAAATTATCTGCTTGGCATGCAACCGCTGGCGTGGTGATTTGGTCGGCGATTATTTATTTACCGATTTATATTTTATTTATTCTTAAGCATTTTCAAGATGCAGCACCTGTACATTTATTGATTCAAGGGCTGTTTCATGGTGTCTTGGTGGTGATCGTGGCAACGTTGACGTATGTAGCTGCGATTGAGCGTTTGGGTGCATTTAAGACTGGCAGTATTGTCACTTTGGCACCATTTATTGCTGCTGTTGTGGCAGTCCCATTGTTGAACGAGCCGTTGAATGCCGCGATTGTGTGTGGCTTGATCGGAATGGGAGTCGGTGCACTACAACCATGGCGATGGCTGCGTAAAGACACTTTAGCGACTCAACTCGCTAAACAGGAACAAGGCTAAAAAGCATGTTCTGATCGTTGTAAATAATTGAAATGCAAAGGTTTTAGCTGTTGATGGAGATGTTCTAATAGGCCATCATTGAGGACAATATCATCTGCCAATTGTTGTTTTTGGGTACGAGACATTTGCGCTGCAATGATTTTTCGGATTTGTTCTTCGCTTTGCCCATCACGTTGGCTGGCACGTTGTAGTTGTGTTTGCTCATCAGCATCGACTAATAAAGTATGCTGGACCAGTTCATGTTGATTGGTTTCAAATAAGAGTGGTGAAACTAAAATCACATATGGGCTTTCAGCTTGTTGTAATTGCTGAATAATCGACTGACGAATGGCCGGATGGGTAATGTTTTCTAAGTTTTGGCGTGCTTCTGGAAATTGGAAGATATGTTCGCGGAGTGCACGCCGATCGAGACTACCATCTTCCAATAAGACCCAATCCCCAAAAGCATCTTGAATTGACTTCAAGGTCGGTTGGCCGGGTTCAACCACTTCTCGTGCCACGATATCAGCATCGACCACGGCAATACCTTGGGATTCAAACCATTGTGTGGCTGCCGACTTACCACTTCCAATACCGCCTGTGATTCCCAAGATAAAACGCATATTAACCACCTAGATAGACTTTCATAATTTGATCACCCCATAAAAAGGCAATCCAGCCTGCAATGGCGATATATGGGCCAAATGCAAAAGGCTGATTTTCACCACGCACTTTTATCAAGATAATACCAATAATTGCGCCAAGCATTGAAGAGAGTAGCACAATTAAAGGCAGCAGCATTGGCCCCATCCAAGCGCCTAAGGCTGCGAGGAGTTTGAAGTCACCGTAGCCCATACCTTCCTTGCCTGTAATCAGTTTAAAAATATAATAAACAATCCAAAGGCACAGGAAACCAATTAAATAACCCCAAATTGCGGCGGTCGCTGTCGTGTAAATCGCATAGCTATTTATTCCCAAACCTAAAGCAGCTAAGGGTAGGGTAAAACGATCAGGCAGCAGTTGGGTGTCAAAATCAATAAACGTTAAGGCAATCAGTACCCAAGTTAAGATTAGACCAAACAGCATTTGGATAGTTGCACCGAAGACTACCACGATAACCAAAGAACAGATCATCGTGAGTAACTCAATCAGTGGATAACGGATACTGATCGGATTCTGGCACGTCCCACATTTACCACGAAGAGCTAACCAACTGAGCACTGGGATATTTTGATACCAACGAATAGGCGAGTCACATTTCGGACAGGTTGAGGCTGGTTGGCTTAAAGTCAGTTTACTTTGATCAATAATCGGTTGTTCTGGGTGTAACAGCATTTGACATTCTTGCTGCCACTCCTGCTCCATCATGCGGGGAGTACGAAAAATGACAACATTTAAAAAACTGCCGATGCATAAACTAAAAAGCCCAACCGCGAGATAAAGAGCGGTTGGGTTTTCAATAAAATAAGAAAAAAATTGTTGCATAAGAATTAGACCACAGAACCCATTTGGAAGATTGGCAAGTACATGGCAATGACCAGACCACCGACCAACACCCCAAGAATTGCCATGATTAAAGGTTCCATCATTGAAGTTAAGCCATCGACGGCATTGTCGACTTCATTTTCATAATGTGTCGCAACTTTGTCGAGCATACTGTCTAGGGCACCAGACTCTTCGCCAATTGCGACCATTTGAATCGCCATCGACGGAAAACGGTTAGAAACACGCATGGCGAATTGTAATTGTTGGCCTGTTGCCACATCTTCACGAATTTTCATGACGGCTTCTTCGTAAATGACGTTATTGGTTGCACCAGCAGTAGATTCAAGTGCATCAATCAACGGAACCCCTGCTGCAAATGTTGTCGCAAGCGTACGACTATAGCGCGCGATAATCGCTTTATAGACTAAATCTCCGAAAATAGGCGCTTTGAGTGCCATTTTATCCAGTAGATCTCTGAATTTTTTACTGCGTTTTTTGGCTTCAAGAAAAGACGCAATAATGGCTCCAATCACAATAATCAAAATAAACCAATATTCTTGCATCCATTTTGACATTTCTACCACCATTTTGGTAAAGGCGGGGAGATCTGCACCAAAAGAGCTAAATAAATCTTGGAATACGGGGACCACTTTGACCATCAAAATAATCGTCACAATCACAGCAACCACAACGACTGTGATTGGATATTTCATGGCTTTTTTAATTTTTTGTTTCAGTAATTCACTTTTCTCTTTATAAATCGCAACGCGATCAAGCATGGTTTCAAGCGCACCGGACTGTTCACCGGATTCAACCAAAGAGCAAAATAGGTTGTCAAAATATTGAGGATATTTTTTCAGTGCCCCAGCAAAGGTATTACCTCCTTCAACTTCGCCTTTAATACCTAGAACCACTTCACGCATGGATGGATTTTCTAATCCCTCCGCGACAATTTCAAAGCCTTGTACCAATGGGACACCCGCTTTCATCATCGTAGCCAATTGGCGGGTGAAGATAGTGATATCTAGTGTGGTGACTTTTTTCTTCATCAAGCCTTCGAGAATATTTTTACGTTTTTCTCGAATATTCTTGATGGTTACCCCTTGTTTACGCAGCGTGACTTTAGCCAAAGCCATATTACGTGCCGGTAATTCCCCTTTAATTTTTGCCCCTTTCCGGTCGACCCCTTCATAAGCAAAAGTTGGCATCATTTGCGCTTTTTTAGCTGCCATGATTATTAATCCTTTTTATTGATTTTATTCACTTGTTACTCGGTTGACTTCCTGCAAAGAGGTAATTCCCTGCATGACTTTTTTCAAACCTGAACGACGTAGATTATTAAATCCTGCTTGTTCTGATGCTGCTGCAATTTGTAAGGCATTGCCATCTTCCATAATCAGTCTGGAAATTTCTGGCGTGACTTTCATGACTTCGTAAATCCCCACACGACCTTTATAGCCTTCACGGCATTCAGCGCAACCGACAGGTTGAAAAATTTTGAATTCAGGGTCATTTAAATCTTGTTCAGTAAAGCCGAGTTCCAACAAGCTTTGTTTAGGGATCTCAATCTCTTCTTTACATTGACCACAGAGGCGACGCGCCAAGCGTTGCGCGATTACCAGATTGACGGAGGTTGCAATGTTGAAAGAAGGCACCCCCATGTTGCGTAAACGGGTTAGGGTCTCTGGCGCGCTGTTGGTATGCAGAGTTGACATCACCATATGACCCGTTTGTGCGGCTTTAATGGCAATTTCAGCCGTTTCCAGATCACGAATCTCCCCGACCATGATCACGTCTGGATCTTGACGTAAAAATGCTTTCAGCGCTGCAGAGAAGGTAAGTCCTGTTTTCGGATTGACGTTAACCTGATTAATTCCTTCCAAGTTAATTTCAACTGGATCTTCGGCGGTCGAAATATTGGTGTCTTCGGTATTCAGGATATTCAAACCTGTATACAAAGAAACGGTTTTACCTGAACCCGTTGGACCTGTAATCAGTAGCATGCCTTGGGGCTTATCCAGTGCATCCATAAATAAGGCTTTTTGCTCATCTTCATAACCGAGTGCTTCAATCCCCAACATGGCACTGGAAGGATCGAGAATACGTAGTACCAACTTTTCACCAAACAGTGTAGGGAGTGAGTTGACACGAAAATCGATGGCTTTGGTCTTGGAAAGTTTAAGTTTAATACGACCATCTTGTGGCATTCGTTTCTCAGAAATGTCCATTTGTGACATGACTTTTAAACGTGAGGCGAGGCGAGTTGCCATTTGTAAGGGCGGATTGGCAATCTGACGCAATACACCATCGACACGATAACGTACTCGATACATTTTTTCATAGGGTTCAAAATGCAGGTCAGATGCCCCCATACGAATCGCATCAATCAACAGTTTGTTAATATATTTGACAATTGGAGACTCATCACCTTGTGGCGTGTCATCTTCTTCTTTGCTTGGATCTTGACTTACATCAATGTCGAGATCAAAGTCTTCACTTTCACCAAAATCGAAACTGCCAGAATCGCCAAACTGTTGTTCAATCAGTTTTTCGAGTTTTGTGTGCTCAACAATGATGGGCTCAATATTGAGTTTGGTATTAAAGCGAATGGCATCTAATGCTTCAATATTGGTCGGATTGCTGGTCGCGACATATAAAATTTGCCCACGTTGTAGTAACGGTGCAACTTTATGTTTCTGAATGAGTTTGTTGTCTGCCAGATCGCGAGGCAGCAAAGCCGTATCGTATATAGCCAGATCGAAAAGTGGTTCACCGAATTCGGCTGCAATCGTTTCAGCAATGGTTAGGGGAGATAAACGATGCTGTTCAATCAGATGTGCAACGATGTCTTGTTGTGCTTTTTTAGCCGCATCAATTGCGGTTTGCATGCTTGTGGTGGACATGTGTCCATCTTCAACTAACCGTCGAATAAACCCCGAAAACTTTGGAGACGTATGTAATCCTGACATCTGTCCGCCTTATGACAATAAATGTTTATAATATGTATTCTAAAAATTATACTTTTGTTATGCAAAAATACTACTACAGAAAGTGTTGTTTTTGCCTTGATTCATAGCCAAAACTTTGAACTGATCGAGTTTTTTGCAAATTAATTTTCTTTCATTGAATTAAATCTTGTCCATAATCAAATCAATTCAATTGTGGCAAGCTTTAAATTTTACACTGAAACACCATAATATTATGACGGTAGAATAGCAGCTTTTACTGATCTTCATGATTTTTAGTCATTTATACAGCAGTAAAAGAAAAAACTGAATTTTATAAAAATCCGTGTAAAATATGCAGCATTTTTGAGAAATTAACAGTGGGTGGGCGAAGTATGTCGAACTCGAGCATTACTCCTTGGGTTGTTGGCAATTGGAAAATGAATCCAATGCATGCGAATGCTTTCCAATTAGTAGAAGAATTTAAACAGTTATTACAACAGGAAGATATTGCAGCTGAGCAATGTCATATTGGTGTTGCGCCAATTGCAATTGCATTAAGCGGCATTCAGACACAATTTAAAGATGCAGCGAGAACGATTTATACGGTTGCGCAAGATGTTTCTCGTGTCGCAGGTACAGGTGCCTATACAGGTGAAGTAAGCGCCGAACTGTTAAAAGACAGTGGTATTGAATTTGTTTTAATTGGGCATTCTGAACGTCGTGAATTATTTGGCGATGATGTCGAAATTTTAAAAGCTAAATTACAAAATGCATTAACTGCTGGTTTGACTGTCATTTATTGCGTGGGCGAAAGCTTAGAGCAACGTGAACAGGGTGCAGCAGAACAAGTGGTATTACAACAAATCTGTGATATGGCCGCTGTAGTAAAAACTGAACAATGGCAAAATATTGTGATAGCGTATGAGCCTATTTGGGCAATCGGAACAGGGAAGACAGCTTCTCCTGCGGATGCTCAAGCCATGCATGCAAAAATTCGTGAAGGTCTAAAGCAAATCACGGCATTTGGTGCTGAGATGGCGATTCTGTATGGTGGTAGTGTAAAAGCTGAAAATGCAGTTGAATTGGCAGCATGTCCAGATATTAATGGTGCTTTGGTTGGTGGTGCGTCTTTAAATGCACAATCGTTTTACCAAATCGCAAAAGCATTTGCACAAAGCAAATAACGAGGAATTGAAATGTATAGTTTTATACTCGTTGTACATATCATTTTAGCAATTTTAATTATTGCTTTGGTTCTGGTACAACAAGGTAAAGGTGCGGAAGCAGGAGCATCATTTGGTGGTGGCGGTGCTGCTACTGTTTTTGGTGCCTCAGGTGCAGGTAACTTTTTAACTCGTTTAACTGCGATTTTTACCGCATTGTTTTTTGTCACAAGTTTAACGCTCGCTGTATTTGCTAAAAAACAGACGACAGATGCATATAGTTTAAAAACTGTTCAAACGTCGACATCTGCCCCAGCGACATCGCCTGAAACTTCACCAACTGCACCAAAAACGACTGAATAAGTTGAATTAGCGCTTTCCTTTTTGCGTTTAAGGGAATAGAATGCGTCCCACAATACTGCGGTGGTGGTGGAATTGGTAGACACGCTACCTTGAGGTGGTAGTGCTTTCGGGCGTGGGGGTTCAAGTCCCCCCTTCCGCACCAAGCTTAATAACCAGTAAGTTTGGTGTGTGCAGTGTTTGTATTGTTGCGGGATGGAGCAGTCTGGTAGCTCGTCGGGCTCATAACCCGAAGGTCGTTGGTTCAAATCCAGCTCCCGCTACCATTTGATTAAGGTGCAACTTAATCAAGCAAATGTGAAAAAAACTTAAATTGACTTTTTTTCATATTTGTATATAATTTTTGCACGTTGATGCGGGATGGAGCAGTCTGGTAGCTCGTCGGGCTCATAACCCGAAGGTCGTTGGTTCAAATCCAGCTCCCGCTACCAAGTTTCTAAAAAGAGGCTCACAATAAGGTGGGCCTTTTTGCACAGTGGGCATTGCTTTTCTGTGTAACATAGGGGCGATTTACGCCCTTTTTTATTGGTTGTTTAGCTATATCGTGTAGTTGTTCGACATCAATTGGTCAAATAGTCGTGCTTCACTATACGGTTAAGATTGATTGGCTCGTATGAGAGCGACGAGAGTAAATGAAATTATCAAATAAATCTCAAGCATTGCATGATCTAATTGCACCAGCTGTAGCTGCGTGTGGTGTAGATTTGTGGGGAATTGAATTCCTCCCACAAGGGAAACGTTCTTTATTACGCATTTATATTGATAAAGCGGTCGATGAGAATGTTGAACCTGTCTTAACAGAAGATGGTGAAGTTGAACTCGGGCGTGGTATTGGCGTTCAAGATTGTGTTCTCGTAACACAACAAGTGGGTGCAATGCTTGATGTTCATGATCCAATTTCGGGTGAATATGCTTTAGAAGTTTCTTCACCAGGTTGGGATCGTCCATTTTTCCAATTGAACCAACTGCCTGCATATATCGGGCAACAAGTGGCTTTACGATTAATTGCTGCTGTCGAGAACCGTCGTAAATTCCAAGCCAAATTACTTTCTGTAGACTTAGAAAATGAAATGATTCAAGTTGAAGTTGAAGGTAATCATGTGCTTGAAATTGATAGTAATAATATTGATAAAGCAAATTTAATCTATCAAGACTAATATTAACTTAATTTTATAAGAAATCGGTAGGTGACTTATGGGCCGCGAAATTCTTACCGTTGCAGAAACGGTTAGTAATGAAAAAGGTGTTAGTCGTGAAGCGATCTTCCAAGCGTTAGAGCAAGCACTTGTTGCGGCAACGAAGAAAAAGTTTTACGAAGGCACACGTTCAGAAGAAGCTCAACTTCGTGTTGAGATTGATCGTAAAACGGGTGATTACCGTACTTTCCGTCAATGGACAGTAGTTGCGGATGAAGATCATGAAATGCCAGCATGCCAAGACGCGATTTCTGATTTAGACCCTGCTCAGTGGTCAATCGGTGACGTGCGTGAGTTGGAAGTTGAATCAATTGAATTCGGCCGTATTGCAGCACAAATTGCAAAACAAGTCATCGTACAAAAGATTCGTGAAGCAGAACGCGCACTAGTTGCGGATGCCTATGAGTCTAAAGTGGGTGAGTTGATCTACGGTGAAGTGAAAAAGCAAACTAAAGATGGCTTTATCATTGATCTTGGTGACAACGCTGAAGCTTATTTAGCGCGTGAAGAAACCATTCACAAAGAAATTTTACGTCCTAAACAACGTATCAATGCGATTTTGTATAACGTGAATCGTGAAGGCCGTGGTGCGCAATTATTATTGTCTCGTGCACGTCCTGAAATGCTGATTGCATTGATGAAAAAAGAAATTCCAGAAATTTCTGAAGAAATCATTGAAATTAAAGCGGCTGCTCGTCAACCAGGTGTTCGTGCTAAAATTGCAGTGAAAACCAATGATCATCGTATCGACCCAGTAGGTGCATGTATTGGTATGCGTGGTACACGTATCCAAGCAGTGCAACAAGAGTTGAATGGTGAGCGTATTGATGTGGTGGTGTGGTCTGATGACCCAGCACAATATATTGCAAGTGCATTAGAGCCAGCTGATGTATCAGGTATTGTTTTAGATGAAGATGCACGTAGTGCAGATATTATCTTTGCAACCAATGATCAGTTAGCACGTGCAATTGGTTCGCAAGGACAAAATGTTCGTTTAGCATCGGAATTGACGGGTTATAAACTCGACATGATGTTAGAAGAAGAGTATCGTGCTCGTCAGCAAAATGAAGCGCAACAATATTTAGATATGTTTGTTACACGTCTGGATATTGAAGAAGACTTGGCAATGGCATTGGTAGAAATGGGCTTTACTTCACTCGAAGAGATTGCTTATGTACCAGCTGAAACATTCGACGAAATCGAGCTTGAAGCAGATTTAGTTGAACTGTTACAAAGTCGTGCGAAAGAAGCTGCTTTGACGGATGCATTGAAACAGCAAGAAAATATTCAAGAGCCAAGTGCAGAACTTCTCGGTATGGAAGGTATGACGACTGAGATTGCATATGCATTGGCGGCGCGTGGTGTGGTTACTGTTGATGATTTGGCAGACCAAGCAACTGATGATATCTCTGATATCGAAGGTTTAGGTCATGACAAAGCGGGTCAGTTAATCATGAAAGCACGTGAATCATGGTTTAACTAGGAGATAATAGATGACGGACAAGTCGATTCAAGAGTTAGCGCTCAGCGTAGAACGTCCTGTAGAGAAACTCCTAGAGCAGGTTCGCGAAGCAGGTCTACCACAGCGTAAAGCAGATGACATTATTACCACTGAACAGCAAGATACTTTGGTCAATCACTTGAAAAAAGTACATGGTCAGGAAAGTGGTAACACAGGAAAAATTGCGTTGAAACGTAAAACAACGAGTACTGCTAAAGTTACAAGTACTTCAGGTAAAGCGAAAAGCATTAATGTTGAAGTTCGCAAGAAACAAGTTTTTGCTAAACCAAATCCAGAATTACTTGCAGCTGAAGCAAAAGCGCGTGTAGAAGCGGATGCAAAAGTACGTGCTGAGGAAAAAGTACGTAATGATGCTGAGCAAACTGCACGTCATACGGCTGAACAAAAAGCCAATGCAACTTTAGAAGCCATGCGTGCAGCGCATACTTCTGATAATGCGGCTCAAGCACCAGCAAAAACAGCGGTTGTGGTGAAAAAGCGGAATAGCGACAAGGTGATTAAAGCCCCTGTTATTCGCCCGACAGAAACACCAGAGCAAAAAAGAGCACGTGAAGAGCAAACTGCTCAGTTGAAAGCGACTGAAGAAGCAGTACGTCGTAAAGCAGCTGAAGAAGCGCAGCAACGTACACTTGAGCAAATGCGTCAGATGGCATCAAAATATTCAAATGATGATGCAACTGCAACGATTCGTGTGATTGATGATTCACCGTTGGCTGCTGGTCTTGTTGGCCAAGCGTATGAAGATTCCTTTAATAAGGAAGACCGTGAAATCAAACGTGGTGGTGCAACTGCAAATCCACGTGCTGGTAAGAAAGGCGGTCGTGGTGGCGATGCTCAATCTGAGCAAAGCTTCAGCAAAAGCCATCATAAGCGCGGCTTAAAAACCAGCCAAGCCAATAAACATGGTTTTGAAAAACCAGTTAAAAAGCAAATTTATGATGTTGAGATCGGTGAGAAAATCATCGTTGCTGATCTAGCACAAAAAATGGCGGTTAAAGTTCGTGAAGTGATCAAGACCCTCATGAAAATGGGTGAGCTTGTAACTCAGAACCAAGCCATTGATCAAGATACTGCTGTACTTGTAGTTGAAGAATTGGGCCATAATCCAGTTTTAGTTTCGGATACGCAAGCAGAAGATAACTTATTGGTTGCTGCTGAAGAAGCACGTGGTGAGCAAACAACTCGTCCGCCAGTGGTAACGATCATGGGTCACGTTGACCATGGTAAAACGTCATTACTGGATCGTATCCGTCGCTCTAAAGTGGCTGCGGGTGAAGCGGGTGGTATTACTCAGCATATCGGTGCTTATCACGTTGAAACTGAGAAAGGGATTATTACCTTCCTCGATACACCGGGACACGCAGCATTTACCTCTATGCGTTCACGTGGTGCAAAAGCGACTGATATCGTGGTTCTTGTTGTTGCTGCTGATGACGGTGTTATGCCGCAAACAGCTGAAGCAATTGACCATGCACGTGCTGCAGGAACACCGATTATTGTTGCCATCAACAAGATGGATAAAGAATCGGCTGATGTAGACCGCGTATTAAACGAATTGACCACCAAAGGTATCGTACCTGAAGAGTGGGGCGGTGATGTTCCAATTGCTAAAGTATCAGCACACTCTGGTGCAGGTATCGATGGCTTACTTGATTTAATCTTGATCCAAGCTGAATTGATGGAGCTTAAAGCTTCAGCTGAAGGTGCGGCACAAGGTGTTGTAATCGAAGCACGTGTTGACAAAGGTCGCGGTGCAGTAACGTCGATTCTTGTACAAAACGGTACATTGAACATTGGTGACTTGGTACTTGCTGGTTCATCTTATGGCCGTGTTCGTGCGATGGTTGATGAAAATGGTCAACGTATTACTTCTGCAGGTCCTTCAATTCCAGTTGAGATTCTAGGTTTACCTGATGCGCCAATGGCGGGTGATGAAGTTCTTGTGGTTAATGATGAGAAGAAAGCACGTGAAGTTGCTGATGCTCGTTCTGACCGTGAACGTCATAAGCGTTTAGAGCGTGCAAGTGCAATGCGTCTTGAAAACATCATGGCATCTATGGGTAAAAAAGATATTCCTTATGTGAATGTTGTACTCAAAACTGATGTTCGTGGTACGTTGGAAGCATTACATGTTGCGCTTGATGAACTTTCTACTGATGAAGTTAAAGTCCGTGTAATCGGTTCTGGTGTTGGTGCGATCACTGAGTCAGATGTGACTTTAGCTGAGTCTTCAGAAGCAGTCTTGTTAGGTTTTAACGTACGTGCGGATAACTCTGCTCGTCAAAAATCTGATCAAGATGGTATCGATATTCGTTACTACAGCGTCATTTATCATTTGATTGATGATGTTAAAGCTGCAATGAGCGGTAAGCTTGCACCAGAACATCGTGAGACGATCTTGGGTGTGGCTGAAGTACGTGAAGTATTCCACTCAAGTAAATTTGGTGCAGCAGCGGGCTGTATGGTACTTGAAGGTGTATTGCATCGTAACAAGCCAATTCGCGTATTACGTGATGATGTGGTTGTGTTCCAAGGCGAGCTTGAATCTCTTCGTCGCTACAAAGAAGTGGTTGAAGAAGTTCGTGCTGGTATGGAATGTGGTCTTGCAGTTAAGGGTTATAAAGACATCAAAGCACAAGATAAGATCGAAGTGTATGATGTTCAATTGATTAAACGGAGTCTTTAATGGCGGGTAGCCAACGCTTAAAGCGCATGGCGGATTCAGTACAACGCGAGTTGTCTGAGCTTATCCGTCAGGAGCTTAAAGATCCACGTCTGGGTGGTCTTGTGACCATCTCAGCCGTGAAAGTCAGTGCAGATATGGGATATGCTGAAGTATATGTCACTGTAATGGGCCGTGAGCTGGGTGATGATCAAAGTGAAGCAGCAAATAAAGAAACTTTAGATGTCTTGAATAAAGCGTCTGGCTTCTTGCGTCATGAATTGAGTCGTCGTATCAAAACACGTATTACGCCAAGATTGCGTTTCCATTACGATAAGACCAATGCCTATGGTAACTATATGTTTGGTCTGATTGCTGAAGCGGTTAAGGATTTGCCTGAACAAGAGCAAGATGAACAAAAGTAAATCGATATAAAAAAAGCCACCTTCGGGTGGCTTTTTTTATGGCTTGATGGGATTAATCTTTTTTCAATGGGTGGCGACGATAACGTTGCCAAGGCAATGGGCGATTTAAGGCTTCTGGTACCTCACCACTGGTTGAGCGTAAGCGTAAGTGAATGGCTGCTTGTGCCATCAAATTTGCCGATACGGGGGCAGTGATAAATGCAAATAGAGTAATTAAAAGCTCAGCAAACCCAAAACGACCATGCATTGCAGCGAAAATCATGGCAGCGATCAGAAAGCTACCAAGGCCTAAAGTACTGGATTTGGTCGGTGCATGTAGACGCATAAATAAGTCGGGTAGGCGAATCATGCCGATCGAACCGATCAGCATAAAGAACGCACCAAACACCACAAAAAATGAAACCACAATCTCAAGAATTAGTTGCATGGCATTGCTCCTTAGTCAATTACATGACCCGTAGTGAAGTAACGAGCAAGCGCGGCAGTAGAAACAAAGCCGAGCATTGCAACCAATAGCGCACCTTCGAATAGATTAGTGCTGACCCAATAAATGCCTAAAACCACGATCAGACAGGTCGCATTGAGAAATAAAGTATCGAGTGCCAAGAGTCGATCAATCACTGAAGGGCCCGCAATCAAGCGAATCAAGCACAGAAACATAGAGATGGTAATGGCAATTAAACCGATACCCAATGCATAAGGCAAAATGGTCATTTATTTGCTCCTTCTGTAATCTTGACATCAAAGATTTCGATTAAAGGCGTTTCATAGCGTTTTTTAATGTCTTGAATATCCAGTTCGGTATTATCTGAACTGAGTGCATGTACCAGAATATCCCCGCGTTCCTGATCAATTCCGGCTGAAACCGTACCAGGTGTGGTGGTGATAATCATCGCCAGCAAAGTATTCACTTGTTCATGTTCAGTTTCTAATGGAACGCGATACCATTTAGGGTGTAATTGATCCATTGGACCAAGCACCATTTTGGCAACACGGAAGTTGGAAATGACAATATCCCACAGCACTACAAAAACCAGTTTAATCGCAGGAAGCCAATGAATATGCGGTGTTCTTGCAATAAATGGACTGACCAGCCGTGCAATCGCTACAGCGAGAATCAACGCCATTAAAATATCGGTCAGATCCAGACTATGCGCCAGCATCAACCAGCTCAAGAAAATCAGCACCGACACAAATGGATGTGGGAACCAACGCTCAAGCAAAGATAATTTTTGCATTAGTGATCCTCCATTGGCTTTAACTGTGTGCTATTCGGAATGGTCGGTGCTTCGAGGACTTGCTCCGCAATTTGACGCTGCTTATATTCAGAAATATGTTCGCCTTGTAGGGTTGGCTTAGAAATAATATCTGGAATCAGCAAGGCGTTCGGATCTTCAACCTCACCGCCATATTTGGTTTCAGGTAAGTAGCTTGGATCATAAGGCTGTACGCTGATCGGGCGACCTTGTGCATCATGTTTCAGAATGGTCTGGTTATAAAGCGCGTGATTCTGAATTTGCTGTGCTGTTGCAAGCGTATAGTTCTGAATCGGCGCTGCACAAACCACATAAAGCATTAATGCACCAAGTAAAATATAGATCGCAGTATCATTTCGCTTTGGTGCAAGCTCGGGTAGGGCTTGATACTCAGCATAAGCCGCTTCTTTCTGATCTTCTTCAGGTGGTGTGGCACGCCAGAACAAAATAAAGCCAACGCGTGTCATGGCAATAATGCTGAGCAAGCTCACAATCAGAATCACTGCGATGATCCAGCCTTGATATGGTGTCTCAGCAGTAGCTTGCAAGATGAAGACTTTACCTAGAAAGCCGCTGAATGGAGGTAAACCTGCCATCATTAAGGCGATGGTAAAGTAAGTAAAAGCAGCTGCTTTTTCCTGTTTGATTCGTGGTGCAACTTTTAAATGATCTTTAAAAGCGCCACGTTGCGAGGTCATCCAGCCACAGAATAAATAGAAAGCTGCTGCGATCAAGGTACTGTGAACTAAATAATACAGCGCTGCGGCCCATGCCTGTGTATTGAACATGGCAATTGAAATCAGCAAAGTACCAATCGATGACAGCACCATGAAGCCAACAAAACGGCGTAAGCGTTCAGCGCCAATTGCACCAATCACACCATAAAGGGAAGTCACCAAGCCAATGATCAATAAGCAGTTCTTGAAAATGCTTTGTGCCATGGCATCATCAAACACTGTACCATTGACACGTAAAATGGCATAAATACCCACTTTGGTCATAATGGTAAAAATCGCAGCGACCGGTGTGCTTGCAACCGCATAGGTTTTCGGCAACCAGAAGCCGACAGGCAACATTGCAGCTTTAATACCAAACACCACAAACAGCAATAGTCCACCTGCAACGGCAAGCTTGTGCTGATCGCCATCTAGACTTGATACCAGACGACCGACATCAGCCATATTCAAACTGCCGACACTACCGTAAATCATGCCTAGACCAATCAGGAACAGGGCAGAGGCCAGCAAGTTAATGGTGACGTAATGCACCCCAAGTTGAAAACGTGGACGACCTTGACCGTGCAATAACAGCACATAAGAAGCCATCAACAGGATTTCGAAGAAGACGAATAAGTTGAATAAGTCGCCTGTCAGGAATGCACCTGTGATTCCCATGAGCAGGAAATGCACCATGGTATGGAAATAACGCCCACGGGTATCCCAGTTCTCACTGGCATACCAAATCACGGGTACTGCAAGAATATAGGTCAGGACCAACATAAAGGCAGATAGGCGATCAAGGACTAAGACAATCCCGAATGGCGCTGACCATTCACTGAGCTGATAAACTGTAATTTGGCCTGTGCTGGCAATACTCAGATAGCTGATTGCCGTGATTAAGCCCAAAACTGCCGAAGCAATACTAATTCCGCGACGCCAAGGTTGACGCCAATCTTGCTTTAAAGAACCTGAACCTGGATTGCCCAATAACACCAGAATAAAACTGGTGAATGCTGGAATTAAGATACTGATAATTGGAGCGTGAGCGTGCCAGAAACTGTAAAAATCAAACATTATGGCTCATCCTCACGTGGGTCATAAGTCAAGGTGGGTTCTTCTTTTGAGTCGACATGGTCTGTACCAGATTCATAACGACTACGTAAGGCAAGTTGCACGATAAATGCGGTGGTGGCAAAGCCAATCACAATCGCCGTTAACACCAGTGCTTGAGGGAGTGGGTCAGTCACTTTGGTGGCCTGAGTCAACACCGCGGGTGCATTGATTTGTAGGCGGCCCATGGCAAACAGGAACAAGTTCACGGCATAGCCAATCATGGCTAAACCAAGGACCACTGGAAATGTTCTGGCACGCAGAATCAAATAAATGCCTGTTGCCGTGAGTAAGCCAATCCCTGACGCGAGTAAAAATTCAATACTAATCATTTTGATTATCTCCACCTGGGATTGGACCAGCCATACTAGAGTGACGCGAGTCTCCGAGTACGGAGATCAACAACATGGCAGCACCTACAACGGTAATGTAGACCCCTGTATCAAATGCGACTGCAGAGGCAAGATGCATTTTTCCAAGCAATGGCGCTTCAACATAAATATGGGCACTGGTGAGGAAAGGGCGAGCCCAGAACCACGCGATAATACCGGTGAGACCGGCAATGGTTAAACCTGTTCCAATCCATAACTCATAGAGACGACCTGATTTGGCTTTGATCATTTGTTCGGTTTGGTCTTGACCCAATACGATGTACTGAATAATCAGTGCCATTGAGGTAATCAAACCTGCAATAAAGCCACCGCCCGGAAGGTTATGCCCACGCATGAAGATGTAGACACTGACCACCAAGGCCAGTGGTAAGATCCATGACGCCGTGATACGGAACATCAATGGTGAAGGGTTAAAACGATAGGTTAAACCTTGGGTCATGGTGGTCCCATGTGCACGCATACCATCCATCAGACAGAGCGCACCAATGGCGGCAATACCGAGTACGGTAATTTCACCGAAGGTATCGAAACCACGGAAATCAACCAAGATCACATTGACCACGTTTGAACCACCACCCAACGGAATTGCCTGTTGCATAAAGAACCACGAGATTGAGTTGTGATCGCGGGTTAACAGCAACCAAGTAATCCAACCAATACCTAAACCACCTGCGATGGCAAGGCTGGCATCTCGCCAACGGCGTGAACGGCTTGATTCATATGGGGTGAGTTGTGGCAGTAAAGACAAACTCATTAGTAATAAAACAGTGGTCACCACATCGACTGTAATCTGAGTCAATGCCAAATCGGGTGCAGAAAGGGTCACAAAAACCATGGTGACCACCAAGCCGACTGCCCCACTGATCAGGACGGCTTTGATACGTTCATGATGGAACCATAGCATCATCCAGCAACCTGAGAACAGGGTTAGCCAGAGTACAATCGCCACCCAAGGTGCATGGGTCAGTTCACGTGTGCCAGTGGTTAAACCTTGGTTGAACAGTGGTAAGCCGACCATGATGATGCTAAACAACACAATCCAGAGGATATAGCTTTGCAAAGAACCATTTTCGGTCTTTTGCTTAATCTTGCGGCTGATGAGTAATAAATTTTTCAAGAATAGATCAAACAGAATCTTGCCTTGGAATTTTCCAAGATAAGGATCTAAGTCGATTTTACGAATGCGGCCATCTTTTGCCAATACAAAATAGAAAATCGATCCGCCAATCAGTGCAATCAAACTCATAATGAGAGGGGCGTTAATGCCATGCCAAATCGCAAGATGAACGCCTTCAAATTCAGGCTGTGCCAAACTTGCACGAGTGACGCTGTTGACCATTGTCCCTGCAAATAGGGCAGGGAGGATACCGACCAAAATACAGAGTGTTGCCAAAATAATGGCAGGTAAGCGCATGCCTAAATGTGGTTCGTGTGCATCTTTATTCGGTACGTGTTTGCCAATCGGGCCATCAAAAAACACACCATGTACCAGACGAATTGAATAACTGACTGCGAAAATACCAGCAAACGTTGCGACGATGGCTGAAATCACCATCACTGGACCAGATAAGTTGGCTAATAACTCAGTAAAGAACATTTCTTTCGAGATAAAGCCATTGGTCAGTGGTACACCCGCCATTGAGGCAGCGGTGATCATGGTGAGAGTGCCTGTAAATGGAAGCAGTTGCCAGATGCCACTGAGCTTGCGTAAATCGCGTGTGCCAGTTTCATGGTCAATAATCCCAGCAATCATGAACAATGCCGCTTTAAAGGTGGCATGGTTGATGATGTGGAAAATTGCGGCAGCAACCGCCAATGGCGAGCCAATACCGAGTAAACACACGATTAAGCCCAAATGACTAATGGTTGAATAGGCCAAAAGTCCTTTCAGGTCTTCTTTGAAAATTGCAAAACCTGCGGCCATACACAAGGTGAATAGACCGACAAAAGTCACGATATTGTGATACAGCGCAGCACCAATAAAAATAGGAGCTAAACGCGCCAATAAGAAAATCCCTGCTTTGACCATGGTTGCAGAATGTAGATAGGCTGACACAGGAGTCGGCGCTGCCATCGCATTCGGTAACCAAAAATGGAAGGGGAACTGAGCACTTTTGGTGAATGCACCTAACAGGATCAGCAATAATGCAGGAACAAATAGTGCATGTTGCTGAATGGTATCCTTCATCAAC
Source organism: Acinetobacter sp. UBA991 (assembly GCF_002292065.1). Classification (NCBI taxonomy): domain Bacteria; kingdom Pseudomonadati; phylum Pseudomonadota; class Gammaproteobacteria; order Moraxellales; family Moraxellaceae; genus Acinetobacter; species Acinetobacter sp. UBA991. Next base: position 66,186 of record NZ_DBBF01000038.1, read on the forward strand.
ACCAATTCATCAATCTGATAAGTGCCGGTGATTTGTCCAATCAGGACAAAGCCACCCAGCATGGCCAAACCGCCCATGCCTGTGATGGTGAGGGCCATACGGGCGCCACGTTGCGCTGCCTCGTATTGACTCCAGTAACCCACCAATAGGAAAGAGGAGATACTGGTCAGCTCCCAGAATACCAATAAGATAATCAGGTTATTTGAGAGTGAAATCCCCAGCATGGCTGCCATAAACAGCATCAATAATTGATAGAGTTTACTGAGAGAATTCTTAGGGCTGAGATAGTAATAGGCATAAATATAAATTAGGGTGCCGATACCGCTAATCAGCAGACCAAACAATAAACCTAATGCATCTAGGCGAAAACTCAGATTAATTCCAAGCTGTGGAAGCCAGTCCCAGCTTTGTTGCAGGGTATTGCCCTGAAGAACCGTTTCTGCCTGAGTTAAAAGTAAAATAAAACAACTAAGGCTGATGCCAATCGCCCCAAGTGCCGTCACGCCACGCGAAATACGCTGTAATTGTGAGACAAGGGTGGTGCCGAGTATGAGCGGTAATAAGATAATAATCGGTAGCACACTGGTATCCATGTCGATGATTTAGGTCGAGGACCTAAGGGGTGAATTTTCTTTCAAGACTTACAGGCACTCAAAGAGAATACCAAAAACTTTAAATCTTGAAGCCCAATCAAGTTAACGGAGGCAGCAAGTTGTATTGCACAACTTGAAAATAAAAAATACGATTTATTTTACTATAAAAAATCAGCAAAAATCTGATGTTATTACATGAAACAAACAACATCATTTGATTGATAATATTTCAATTTCTGTCTTTTGATACGTCTTTATAAGGGCGTTTCTTGCGGTGTATCATCTATCTTGAGCAGGTGGAGTAAATTGTTCTTTTCTTGTTCGTTTAAATCCTGAATTTGTTGGAATAAATCATCGACTTTGCTGGTCAGTGGATCGGCTTGCAGCAAGGTTTGGGCTTGCACGGAATGTGCTGTTTCGGTCTGGGTGAGACCTTGATATAAATTTGAAAGCTGTTGTTGAGATGCCTCTAAATTGAGTTGATAAACACCTTTTTGATCTAATTTTAAACACTGGTAATGTAATGCATGCTCAAGCAAGGCATCTCGATTGCCTGTGACGATGATTTGTAGACGTGGAAAAGCTTGATGGAGACGCTCCAAAATTTCCGCACAGTGATTCTGATCGAGTTGATGGTCAACTTGATCAATCAATAAAATCCCTTCACCTTCTAAGCAAGGGTTAAAACAATGCTGATTCAGCAAGCAAAGCCGACGACTAATGTCTCCAACTAATGCAATCCAATTTTTGAGTGAAGCAGACAGTTGTTGAAAAGGAATCAACTGATCGTGATAACGCACCATTAATTGTAACTTTGGCACATACTGAATATAAATATCGCTTAATTCAGGGAAAACCGTATGTAAGCTGTTTTTCAAAGCATAAAGATTGGGTGCAGAGAGTTGCTTCGGATGATTAATCAGTTCTTGTTGTAATTCTTGCAGTACTTCTGATTGATTTTGTTGATTAAAATCATTGCCCATCAAGCGTCTAACGATATGGGCTGAATGTGCATTTTCGACATCGCTGATTTCACGTAGCCACTCAAAAAAACGGGCAAAGGTCGTATAGGGTACAGCAGTTAAATCGTAGGCCGAAATTTCCTGTAATGTCCCTGGAGTATTTTTGCTTTGCAAATTAATGTCTTGGACAAATCGTTCGGCAGGATAATAGGCAATCAGTGGAAGCCCAAATAAAGGATCTTGCAGTCCTGTTTTCTGATAGAGCGTGACCATTTGATCAAGCTGTTGGGTCTCCACTTGGCTAATCCCAACGCCTTGACTATTAAATGTTTTATAGAGTTTCCATGCACAAGTTTGCGTGTCGGTCTGTTGTGATGAGCTACTTTCAGCCAAAGAGCCACTCAGTTCACTGCTCATTCGGACTAGAATTTGAATTTTTGCCTGTAAGCGATTCAGCATAATATCTTGATCAGCAATGACCACACCTGCAGTACGAATATCCTTATAGCGCGCAGAAAACCAAGTCAGGCTTTGATAGATGTTTTTTAAAATCGTACTTTTGCCTGTGGCTTGATCACCCAAAATCAGGGTAATAGGAGAGCGCTCAGGTTGAAATTCGAGATTTAACTCCCGAAACATCCCGATGTGTTTGAATTGAACCGATTCAAGCTGCATAAGCTGACCTCAATCATAAGCGCTTTAACCTGCGGACTGACGAAGACTTGAGGGGGCGCACCGTTTTAATTGTTGTATTAAGTCGTATAAATGATGAATATTTAAACTTACTTTAGCACGCGTGCAGGCTACGTAAAGTAATCTTAACTCTTCATCTGTAATTTTATGTTCTAGTCCATTTATTTTAAATTGGTAATCGTCTTCGATATGCACACGATTCCATTCCAAACCTTTGGCTTTATGTGCCGTTGAAATCACATAATCGGCCTGTTCAATCGGGGTGATTTTTGCCAGTGCCTTCTTAAGTGGATCAGTGCCATGATCATCAACTAGCTTGACTAAAGGCTTGATATCACTGCCATCATTGGTTTCACAATATTCGTGTACATCATGCCAAGAGTTAAACCAAGCCAGCTCAGGAACATCGGTAATTCGTTTGCCTTGTTTCAATAAACTTGCTGCATCGACAAAACGACTCAGTTTCTGCTGGTCCGCTTGTAAGCCGACTTTATCGCCATTAACGAGACCAGAGAGTAATAGCTCCATTGCACGGGCATTAGTCCGACATAGAATCGCATCGCGCATCTTGGTATGTGGCTTATTCACCACACTTGATTTTTGGTTTGGATTACCAAGTAGGGGCACGGTTTCATTTAATGCGCCAAGCAAGCTGTTGGCGACATCTGCAATGGCATCGCCAAAACGGAAAGAGGTGGTTAAACGACTTTCAGGCAAGGGCATTTGTTGCATGGCATTGATTGCTCCACGCCATGCGTAAATTTGTTGGTGTGCATCACCGACATAAATCACTTGGGTACTTTTCTGACGCAGTAAAATACCAAGCATCAGTGGATCGGCATCTTGTGCTTCATCAAACAACACATAATCGGCAGGAATATTTGGTTCGGATAAAGCCCAAAGCTTTAAGTAGATATCGTGCCCAATACCTGCTTGATGATTGGGATCAATTGATTCGAGCCAACGATGTTCCACCGCAGGGTAGAGATGTTGTTGCAAGGCCTCAATATCGTCTAGATGTAACCAACTCGGTGCCTGAATATGCCGAGGAGCTGGATACTGTGAACTGGTTGAGCAGAAGTAGCTCACGGCATTGGCAACTAAGCTGGCCAAACGACTTGGCATCAACACGTATTTTTCGTAACGCCCACCCATGAGGCGACGTAGCGTAATTGGTTCCAGGCGATATTCTTTGGCAATGAAGCTTGGGCTTAATCGAGGTAAGCGTAATTTGTCGGTCACGCCACGTGGTGCACTGCGAAATGCAAGCGAGTGAAAGGTTCGACAGTTTACATTGCCATGAAATTTATTTTGCGCTTCTGAAGCGATGGCTTTGTTAAATGCCAAGTACATGCCACGCCGTTCAGGCATGGCATCGCTGATCATTTGCAGTGTTGTGGTTTTACCTGTGCCAGCATAGGCAATCACCTTAAAGGATTGACCGAGACGGGCATTGTCTATCGCAATGGCTTGCTCATAAGTGGCTTTGGGTTTTTCTATATTTGACACAGGCTCTGATTACGCTTCTTTGCTACGGTTAGCTTTTTCAACTAAACCTGATAAACCTTGACGACGTGCGAGTTCATCGAGAACCACTTGTGGTTCAAGATCGAAGTAACCCAACATCACAATACTGTGGAACCATAAGTCCGCGACTTCATAAATTAGATCGTGTTTATTTTCCAGTGAAGCTAGAACTGCATAATCTTTCGCAGCGATGATACTTTCAATACTTTCTTCACCGACTTTTTCTGAAATCTTATTGATGCCTTTTTTATACAGGCTGGCGATATAAGAGTTATCTGCTTCAGCAGTTTTACGCTGTTGCATTAAACGACCCAAATAGCCAAGCACATCCACTTGCTCAGTTTGACCATGATCGTGCGTTTCAACTTTAGCCGATGCGCCGTAAATCGCGGTTGGATCTTTGAGTTGGGCATCAACAATTTCCCAACCTTGTGGGGTGAGTTTGCGATAGAAACAAGACTCACGACCGGTATGGCAGGCAATGCCACCATGTTGTTCAATCTGTAGAATAATCACGTCGGCATCGCAATCCAGACGAATTTCGTGCACGGTTTGAAAATGCCCAGACTCTTCGCCTTTATGCCAGAGTTTTTGACGTGAGCGTGAGTAATACACCGCCTGATTTTTTTCAGCCGTCAGTTGTAAAGCCTCACGATTCATCCACGCAACCATTAACACTCGACCAGTTTGATGATGTTGTGCAATGGCAGGAACTAGACCATTGGAATCAAATTTAACTTCATCTAACCAGTTTGACATGAGTGAAAATCCATTGAGTGGAAAGCCGTTAGTGTAGCGTTTGTGGCTGGGGTTGGCTATGCTTGTTGGGTAAAAACATTTAAGAACGCAGACGAATAAAAGTATTCATCAGCTGATTTTGTTCTTGTTTCAAAGAGGCAAAAGAGAACGCAAAAAGTAGAATTGTGCTGTAGGGATAACTGGCCCAAAACCAAGCATTAATCAAGAAAAAACTCACGGCGATCAATAACCAAATTTTTAATAATATAAGCAAATATCTTTGCCTGACTGTCGTCAATAAAAGAAATGGGATACAGTCAAATAAAATGACCCACCAAAAATGAGGCCCTGATATTAATCTTCCGACTGAGGATTGAGGGCTCACTTGCCATTCAATGAGTTGATAGTGAAAATTTAGAAAACACAAAAAATTGGCAAAGCTGGGAAGTAAAAACCAGCATCCTTTGCTGATCGCTTTGCCTTTATCTTGTCGATACAAAGCCCATAAAAAACTATATTTCATATTGAGTGTCTTATTTTTATTGATGAATTTTGATTTTTTTTAACTATTGATATAGTTCGAGATTTCAATCAGGTTCTGATCGGGATCTCTTAAATAAACCGATAAAATTTTCCCCATCGCACCCGTTCTTTCAATTGGACCTTCAATGATTTCAATTTGCTGTGCTTGAAGATGTGCAATCACTTCATTTAGTGGCGTTTCCGCAATAAAGCACAGATCTGCCGAACCTGAAGTCGGGCGAAGTGCTTTGGGTTCAAATTCTTTGCCCACTTGATGCAGGTTGATTTTTTGATTGCCAAATTGCAGTGCTTTACGGTTTTCACCGAAATGAATGACCTCAAAATTCAGGGCTGATTGATAGAACTTACAAGTTGTCTCAATATCTGCAACGGTCAGAACCAAATGATCTAGATGACTAATTTTCATATTTCACTGTGCTCATTCATATTCAGGTAGTGATTCAGTTTTAGCATTGAAAACATGATCTTTCCCAGCATATTGCGCCACTTGTTGATAATCAAGTTGCTGAAACAGTCCTGTTTTTAAGCCTGAAATGGTGATTGCCATTTCTTTACGAAAATAGGGGATTTGATACATCCATGGGAAGGTCAAGTCACGTAAGCCACCTGCCCACCAATGATTAGATTGATACAGTGGGGTGAGTAGACGACTTAAAAATTGATAGAACTGGGTCGAGGAACCACGATATTGATGATAGTGCTGCCACAGCGCTGACCAATCCATTTGCTGATTTTGTTTTGCTGCGTGTAGTGACTGAGAAAAGGCCCAAGCATCCAACAAAGCCATATTGGCGCCTTGTCCCAATTGTGGACTCATGGCATGGGCGGCATCACCGATCACTCCAATTCGACCTTGTCCAAATTGAGACATCACCACATCGCGATATTGCGCAGATAACCATTGCGGCTGATGTTGTTGATTCGACAACAGTTGTGTGAGCCATTCTGCCACATCGGGCCAACGATCGGCCACCTGTTTTAACCATTGTTGTTTAGTTGACTCATCTTTTAAGAATGATTGTAGTTGTGAAGTTGGCAAACTCCAAAACACGCTAGAAAGTCGTTGCTGAGGTGCAGTTGGGATGGCACCCGTAGGCAACACGCCCATCATAATTTTGGAGCGATCATAAAACTGATGCAGAATTGCAGGATCGAGTGTCGGACATTCAGGCACGATACTCCAAGCTGCTCCCCATGGATAAGCCTGATCAACTTTCACCCATGCTTGAGGGCGTAATTGACTGCGTGCACCATTGGCAATCAGCACAGCATCGAAGCAGGCATCAAAACTTTGTTGCTGCTGAGAACCGAAGAGACGAACTTCATTTTGCTGTTCTTGAATACGTTCAATGCTATGACCCATTCGCCATGTCACATGACTGGCATATTCAGCCAGTTTGTGGGTCAGCACATGACATAAGGTCGCTCGATGAATACCGAGGCCATAGAGATTGCTGCCAGCTTGATGATAATGACTATTCACCAAGAGTCTTTTATTGGGAAGTTGGCCTTCCAATCCTGTGACTTTGGCACCCAACTTTAAAGCATGCTCAAGCACACCAAGATGTTCAAACACGGCCAAGCCTGCAGGCTGTAATAATAAACCTGCACCGACGGGAGAAAGTTGATCCGCTTGTTCAAAAATAGTGACATGATTGCCTGCACGTGCAAGCAGGATTGCGGTTGCCAATCCTGCTGTGCCAGCACCAATAATGGCAAAATGAGGTGTTTTCATTATTTGTTCTTTTAAGGCGGTTATAAGATCAGTCAATCATGATCTTAACTGATCTCGGTGATTTTTTTAAATAAAATCTATCGTGCTACAAGGTCCATGATCATCCTGCCGGTATTGAATGAATCTCAAATCGGATTATTTAAACTGATCTTTGCCTGTGGTCATCTTGATCAGGGTGCGATCTTTCTTGATATAGTGATGATAAAGTGCCGCACCTGCATGCCCTAAAATCAGTATCCAAATCAGCCATTTTCCAAGAACTTGCTTATGAATAAAATCAATCGGTTTTTCGAACTGTTCAAAACTGAGCCCCATGCCTTGTGCCACCCAGCTCTGGAACAGGGCGGTATGTTCAAATTTCGGAATCTCAAACAAGAAGAAAAACTCAGTATTGACGCCTGTGCCTAAATAGCCTGTGAGCGGGGCAATGATCATGATGGCATACAGGGCAAAATGTCCTGCATGTGCCGCAAAGTTTGCCAAAGAGCTGGCAGGTTCTAAATGGGGCTGTGGATTGCTCAAACGCCAGAGAATCCGCAGGCTAATAATCACGGCAATGCTGATACCGACGGAAAGGTGAAGTTGTAAAGCCGTCCAGTTCTCAGGTGTGCCTTTTTCGGTAAACCACTGGCGGTAGTAAACACTACAGTAAGCAAGTAAAAACAGGATTGCGGTTGACCAGTGCAGCCATTTCGCAATCGAACCATAGTTATTGATGCTATTTCTTAGACTCACGCTTCTCTTCCTTTAAAATCTGTGTTGATGCACCTCAATGTTAGGTCGATGATCGTCTATCTACTAAAGGATGAAAAGTCTTTGCCTGAGATGGATTGAAATCTTGCCTAAAATGTGACGGTTCTGCCGAAATTTCAGAAAGTGTTTAAATGGGCAAAAGGGGGGAGCTAAAAGTGTTGCAGTTGCATAAAAGCAAAGGCCGTATCGATGGATACGGCCTTTGCTGTGTATATCTAGTTATTTAGCAATGCGCCACAGAGCAATCAAGCTACTCAGTACTATCAGAATGACTGAGATAAACCATGGGCTAATAATCGCGATGGTTAACAAAATCAGCATCGTGCTACCAAATATCCAGCTACGACGTTGCTGTTGTTGCATTTGTAAGCGCATTTGTTGAATTTCACGAAGTTGTTTGTCATGCCAAGCTGATTGGTTTTTTAGACCATTTAAGCTGTCAATCAATAGGCTTGGAATATCTTGGGCGCCGAGTAACAGGTCCGGAATCTGTTGCCCCAGTTCTTTTACGTTTTTGACGGGGTTCATATTGGCTTTGACCCATTCGGTTAGAATCGGCTTTGCCAGTTTCCAGATATCCAGTTGAGGGTAGAGATCAGTCCCTAGACCTTCAACGTGTACCAGTGTTTTCAGCAATAACATCAACTGCGGTGGAATTTCCAAATGGAAGCGACGAGCAATATCCATCACTTGGATCAAAATGCCTGCAAAATCGAGTTGATCCATTGGTTTGGATACCATTGGGCCAACGGTACGGCGCATTTCGCGTGATAATGCATCTTGATCTGTACCTGGTGGAATCCAGCCTGCTTGATGCACAATTTGAATCAATTGCATGAAGTTACTGTTCATCACCGCCAGTAGCATACGAGCAATCGTCATTTGATCGTGCTTAGACAACTCACCCATAATGGCACAGTCCAACGCGATAAAGCGTGGATTGCTAGGGTTAATGGTTTCGACAAAGACATTGCCTGGATGCATATCCGCATGGAAGAAGTTGTCACGGAACACTTGGGTGAAGAAAATGGTTAAGCCTTTTTCCGCAAGATCCGCACGATCCATACCTAAACGATCAAAGGTAGCAATATCCGAAATCGGGACACCGGTGATGCGTTCAGCCACCATCACGTCTTTACTGTCCATATAGACTTCTGGCACGTACATCATGCTTGAGCCAGTAAAATAGTGACGCATACGGCGGGTGTTGTCTGCTTCCAGACTTAAATCAAGCTCATTTAAGATGATTTGACGATAATCTTGAATAATTTCTGATAAATGTAGGGCACGCGCTGCTTCTAAACGATTTTCCAACCAATCGCCAAGCCAAGCCAGAATCTCAAAATCTTGTAAAATTTGACTGCGAATATCGGGGCGAGTGACTTTAACGACAACTTCACGACCATCATGCAAAGCGGCGGTATGCACTTGAGCAATCGAAGCTGCGGCAAGCGGTTGCTCATCGAAGCGTGAGAATAAGGTTGATACATCTGCTTTGAGTGATTCTTGAATGCGCTGTTTGGCTAGCTGAGTGTCATAGGGTTTGACGCGATCTTGCAATAACACCAGTTGTGATAATACTTCAGGTGGAATCAAATCACGACGCGTAGACAGCAATTGGCCGAGCTTAATCGCTAAGGGGCCCATATCCTCTAGGGCTTCTTTCAGCTTAAGCGGATTCTTTTTCTCACGACTTGACCAAGCTGCAGGATGTATTTTAATCAGACTTAATGCATGACGAGCTTTTACTGGTAATTCTTCCGCAGGGAACAAGGTATCAAGGCGATAGTGTGCTGCAATACGCCAGAGTTCGAGTAACCGTGTAACATGCGGAATCATATAAAGTCTTACCTAGTCTTGTGTGGGTTGTTTGGCTGGATTGAATTGAGCATTGAGTTGTTGAAGCTTGGCTTCCAAACGATCAATTTCCTGATTGAGTTGACGTGTCTCGCGATTGAGATCATCCATCTGCCAACGTGGGGCAAATAAACCGCTATCTTCTTTTAATGCATCTTCAACAAAAAATAAATGGCTTTGTAATGAACGTTTCAATTGCTTCGGTACAAGTTGAATTTTACCCAACTCATGTGCCAATTGAGGGCCAATCCATGGCGATAAATGCGCTGCGAGATCGGGCTCAGCCTGCTGCATAATTTTTTGAATATCTTGCAATAAGTGATAATCACCTTGCAGTGGAATATTACCAATTTGATCCATATCACTGAGCAATAATTTAACCAGCTCAACTACATTTTCAACATGGAGTGTTGCAGTTGCATCCGTGATTTTATCTTGAGGATCAAACGGGCGTTGTTCAAAAATAGAAGAAGTTTGACTCTGTCCCGTCACGGTCGGTTCTAGGCGAACTCTATTTTCATCAAAAAACACATCAACCGAGAGTTGTGGACTATCGATCACAACACGTAATAATTGACCTTGTAACTGATTGATTTGAATACGAGTGATCGCATCCAAATCAATCACATGATGAATGATACGTTCGACTGCACCGAGTGCTAAAATCGACCACATATCTTAAACCTTAAAGTTTGAATCCGCGGTGAACAGCAACGATACCACCGGTTAAGTTGTGGTAATCACAGCTTTGGAAGCCCGCATTTTCCATCATACCTTTGAGGGTACGTTGGTCTGGATGCATACGAATTGATTCAGCAAGATATTTATAGCTTTCAGCATCATTGGCAACTAATTTGCCCATAATTGGTAATGCGGTGAATGAATAAAGATCGTAGAGCTTTGAAAATGGTTCAAATACAGGTTTAGAGAATTCGAGAATGAGTAAACGACCACCTGGTTTCAAGACACGGTACATGGCTTGGAGTGCTGCATCTTTATCGGTCACATTACGTAAACCAAAACTGATGGTTAATAAGTCAAAGCTGTTGTCTGCAAATGGTTCGAGGGTTTCAGCATTGGCCAGTACGAAATCAACATTGGTACAGCCTGCATCAATAAGACGATCACGGCCCACATTCAACATTGATTCGTTAATATCTGAAAGAACCACATGACCTTGTGGACCGACTTCACGGCTAAATACTTTGGCTAAATCACCTGTACCACCTGCGATATCCAGCACGTGTTGACCACGACGAACACCTGACATATTGATCGCAAAACGTTTCCAAATACGATGGATACCAAATGACATCAGGTCATTCATGATGTCGTATTTGCTGGCAACCGAGTGGAACACTTCTGCAACTTTTTGTGCTTTATCATCACTATTTACGGTTTGGTAACCAAAGTGTGTGGTTGCACCTACATTACCAGTATTGGCACCACGCGGTAAGTTATATTTTGGGATAGAAGTTGTTGAGGGCTGTGCTGCACCTTGTTGGATCGGTTGCTGTTGACCTTGTGGTGTGCCTTGTGGAAGGGGCGTGTTTAAGAAAGGGCTGACTTTGTCTGAACTTGGGTTTTGCTCAACTTCTGGGGTAGGCTGTTGGTTTTCGTTAGACATAGTTTTCTCCTAAACTTTCGCTCTAGCGGCACGAATCAGCAAGCATGATGACAGATTTTGTATTTTTTTACAGGCTTTCGCATGTAATTGTTATGAATAATATACAGAAAGTCACTTTCTCAAAAGTGTTTTTAATCGCGTTATTGATTTGAAAAATAGCGTGCTCTGAGCTACTTGAGAATAGCTCAGAACACAAGACATGGATTAATTGCGGAATGGATTTGGGTGTCCTGCATGAACGCGATCAATGATCTCACGCTCTTTTTCAGTAAAGGTTTGAATGAACGTCGCTGCAGATTTCATTGGTTTCATTGCCGCAAAACCTTCTTGAATAAACTCATACATGCCATCAAAGTGGTATTTATGTGCCAAGCCTTTACACATTTTAAAGGTCGCATACATCATGGTTGAACGCATATATTTATCGAGTGTTACACCCAACTCATCGAGTAAACGCAATTGTTCATAACGTGCGTCACCTTGATCAAGTTTAACCAACGTATCGCGCATGATTTCATCGGTGAGTGGCGTATCGGCAGGATAGTCAGCTAATAACTGCTGTGCAACCTGTTCATCTAATTGAGTTGCCAACACAGCCAGACTAACGGATTTGGTTCCTGTCTTAATCCCATTTTCAGGCACAAACTTTTCGACTTTATGCGCAAATTTAAGTAATCGCTCAATCTGTTGTGCCAGAGCATCAAAGTCGGGTCCACCATAAAGACGTTTGAGAAAATATTGGGCCATCAATTGATTTTCAGGGCGAGCAAAAAATTCTTGGTGAGTATGCGCAATACGCTCTTTCATCCAGGTTTGAACTTCATGTAAACGTTGTTCAAGCACAGCATCATTATGATAATTAAAAGCTTTGTATTGGAGTAATAGATCATCAAAGGCAGAGAGTTTTGACATATATAAACTTAATTAAAATGAAACAGTAAAATCATAGGCTGCATCATAACGGAGAACCATGACAGCATAAACTCTAAATGTTTAACAATTGGTCACTATAACAGTACACCTAAATGAATCTACAGAAACTGTACAAGGGTCTTTCTGGGATTAACTTAGTTTTGGCTATACTCATTTTTAATATTAATAATGAGCTGCTTAGAGCAATATATGAGTAAACAACAGCCAGTATTTGAATTGCGTGATGAAGACGAACTTTCTTTAGAATTGATTGAAGCACAATACGCCTTAAAAAATAGCCGTGATAAGAAAAATGCTAAAAGTGTATTGGTTTTAGTGAGTGGAATTGAGCTGGCTGGTAAAGGTGAGGCGGTTAAACAATTACGAGAATGGTTAGATCCTCGCTATTTACGTGTGAAAGCGGATGCTCCTCAGCTCTTATCAAATAATCAAACCTTCTGGCAGTCCTATACCCGTTTTATTCCTGCGGAAGGGCAAATCGTGGTGATGTTTGGTAACTGGTATAGCGACCTTTTAACTACCGCGATGCATGTGTCCAACCCTTTGGATGAAAATTTATTTGATGCTTATGTTGAGCAGATGCGAGCATTTGAACATGATCTGCAAAATAACCACGTCCATATCGTCAAAGTCTGGTTTGATTTATCTTGGAAATCACTACAAAAGCGTTTGGATCAGATAGACGCTTCTGAGCAGCGTTGGCATAAACTGCATGGTTTGGATTGGCGCAACAAAAAGCAGTACGACACCTTACAAGGTTTGAGTCAGCGCTTTACCGATGATTGGTATATTGTCGATGGTGAAGATGAAAAATACCGTGATCAATGTTTTGCTCAGTATTTACTACAGACTTTGCAAGAGCTGCCTGAGCATCAAACCAAAGTCACGCAGAAATGGCAGCAAGCTGTGATCCCCAAAGCCTTACTTGAACCTGAACAAGCCAGTTTAGAAAAAGATGACTATAAAGAGGAGCTAAGTAAGCTCACCAAAAAAGTGGCAGATACCTTGCGTTATGACGAGCGTAAAGTGGTGATCGCCTTTGAAGGGATGGATGCGGCGGGTAAAGGTGGTGCGATTAAGCGCATCGTGAAAAAACTCGACCCTAGAGAATATGAAATTCATACCATTGCAGCCCCTGAGCGTTATGAGTTGCGCCGTCCTTATTTGTGGCGTTTCTGGAGCAAGTTGAATGATGGCGGCAAGATCACTATCTTTGACCGTACTTGGTATGGTCGAGTATTGGTTGAGCGGATTGAAGGTTTTGCTTCTACAGTTGAGTGGCAACGTGCTTATAACGAAATTAACCGCTTTGAAGAAAACTTAGTCGATAGTCAAACGGTGATTGTTAAAATTTGGCTGGCAATTAGTAAGGATGAGCAAGCGCTACGTTTTAAAGCACGTGAACAAACACCGCACAAGCGTTTTAAAATTACTGAAGAAGATTGGCGTAACCGTGACAAATGGGATGATTATCTTAATGCCGCAGCAGATATGTTTAAACGAACCAATACGGATTATGCACCGTGGTATGTGATTGCAACCGATGATAAGTATTCAGCACGAATTGAAGTATTAAAAGCGATTCTAAAACAACTCAAGGCCGATTAATCTGCCTTGAGTTGCTGCTGCATTTAAATTAATTGTTATTTGCCAATTGTGGCGCTGTACGCTGTTGTTGGCGGAAAATAATTAAAGTGGCAATCAAACTGGTGATCGCTGCAAACATGAGCCAAAATGCAGGCATGCTTTTATTACCAGATGTTTGTACTAGATAAGTCGCAATCATCGGGGTCAGCCCACCAAAAATAGAGGTGGCAAAACTATAGGCAACCGAGAATCCTGCAATTCGCACCGAGCTTGGCATCATTTCAGCCAATGAAACCACCAAGGCACCATTATAAAAGCTATACAGTAATGAGAACCACAATAACACCATCAGCATGTGCGACAGGCTAATGGTATGTGTCAACCATGTGAGGAGTGGATAGGCACTGATAAAGATGAGTATCGTGGTTGTGATCAACAGCGGCTTACGCCCAAATTTGTCGGAGAGATGCCCACCAATAGGTAACAGAATAAAGTTGCTCAAACCGACCATAATGGTGGCAATCAAACTTTCGCTACGGGTTAAATTCAAGACCTCTTTACCGTAGGTTGGGGTATAGACGGTAATGAAGTAAAACATGGTGGTCGTGGTCGCCACCATGCACACACCCGCCAACACAATTTTCCAGTTGGCCGCTAAGGTACTCAGAATCTGTCGTGTCGTTGGATGCTCTTTACGAGAGGCGAAGGCTTCTGTTTCAACCAGTGACTTACGGAGCCAGAAAATAAAGGGGATGATGGCACAGCCGACAAAGAATGGAATGCGCCAAGCCCACGCATCGACCTGAGCTTTGGTAAACACCACACTGACGATATAACCCAAAACGGCTGCGAAAATGACGGCAACTTGCTGACTTGCTGATTGCCAACTGGTAATAAAGCCACGGTTATGCGGTTCCGCAATCTCGGCTAAATAAACTGAAACACCCCCCAGCTCAACTCCTGCGGAGAAGCCCTGAGCTAGACGCCCCACGAAAATCAGCACGGTTGCGGCAAAGCCAATACTGGCGTAACTCGGTGTGAAGGCAATAATTAAAGAACCGAAGGCCATGATGCTCAAGGTCACCATCAGACCACGCCGACGACCAATACGATCGACATAAGGACCGAGCACCAGAGCACCGATTGGCCGCATCAGAAAACTGACGGCAAATACGAGGAAGGTTTTCATCAGTGCGGCATAGCTGCTGTCTGAATGGAAAAAGGTTTCACCTATGGCTTGTGCATAGAGTCCGAACAGGAAGAAGTCGTATTGTTCAAGGAAGTTCCCGCTGGTCACGTTGAAAATTGAACGGACCCGAGAAGGAGATTGGCTAGTTTGCACAACAACTTATAGATCAAGGCGAACGCTATCAAAAAGCCCTATTTTATGAGCGACAATATGTCGATAATGATATTAATCATCCTGAAGTCAAAAATGATAGAGTATTTGTGAATGATACAGGGAAAATAACAAAGGCAGATAATAATTTATTTGTGCATGAAATGAGTGTGCAAATCGCTGAGAAAGTACTTACTACGGATTTTCCATTAACCGATACAACGCGTCAGAACTTGAATAGTATCGTTAATGGCGAGATGTTGGTAACAAGAAATGAACGCATTACAATTGAATATTTAGTGCATTCAAAAATGTATGTTGATGGCATTACTACTATTGCACCATCAAAAATATATAGTGATTATATTAATAAGATTAATGTTTTTAAAGGTAATGATGAAAAAATAAATAATTTCAATGAATTATTGCAGAATAATAATTTGACCGAAAGTGAACGAAAAACCATTCAAAGTGATATTTCAAAATTACAGACAGAAAATATTAGTCATGCACAAGAGATTCAACGTATTGCTGGTATGAATGAGTCTACAAAAGTTCCTTATCTAAAATCACAAGGCGGCTATGTTGATTTTGCGCCTTTGTATGACGCCTTTAAAAATACACAAAACACAGTCCATCAAGATGTAAAAAATATTATTGCAAACAATATATTGCAAGTCGAACATGGTGAAATAAAGCTAAATGCTCAGATAACAGAAAATCTTGGAAAATATGTAAAAGATAATTTGTTCGGTGGCAAAGTTGGCGCAAGTGTAATGGCCGCTGATTTCTTGAACAATACTTTCGATGGATTGATGCAAGGGCTTGAAACAGGGGATTGGAGTAAGTTCCAACAACAAGCCACTCAATATGGTCCGCAAGCTGTTGTTGGGACTGTTTTATTTGCAGCAGGCGTAGAACTTATTCCTGTGATTGCTGGTTTATTAGGAGTTGCTGTTCTTGGGGAGGTGATTGTTGGTGGCTTGTTGCTATACGGTGCTTATGAAGGAGGAAAAGTGGTTGGCGAGTTCTTCAAAAAGTTATATGACTATGCCATCGATCATGATTTCGACGCCGGTTTTTTTGGAGAGGTATGGGGAGATATCAAAGATTTTTCTCGTGGCTTATTCGACGATATTGCTAATTTCTTTAATCAAGCTCAACAATTCCGTTTTCGTAGCGATCCATTGACTTTAGATTTGGATGGCGATGGATTAGAAACAACCAATACCAATTTAAAAGGTGGGGCAATTCTATTTGATCATAATAATGATGGGATTAAAAATGGTACAGGTTGGGTCAAACCAGATGATGGCTTCTTAGTTTTTGATCGTAATGGCAATGGTAAGGTTGATAATGGTTCAGAGTTGTTTGGTGACTCTACAATGTTATCTAATGGGAAAAAAGCAGTAGATGGTTTTGCTGCTTTAGCTGATCAAGATACCAATAAAGATGGAAAGGTTGATATAAACGATGCGAATTGGTCGCATCTGAAAGTTTGGCGAGATTTAAATCAAGATGGCGTTTCTCAAGCGAATGAATTATTTAGTTTAGAGGAGCTTGGTATCGTTCAACTTAATGTTCAAAAAACTGAACATAGCCAGATATTACCAAATGGTAATGAAATTGCAGATCTTGGAACCTACCTTAAAGCTGATGGTACAACAGGTGCAATGGGTAGTCACCAAATGGGTGATATTAATTTAGCTGAATATTCATTCTATCGTGAGTTTTCAGATAAGTTGGTGATACCTGCACATATGCAAAATATGCCGAATGTTGCTGGTTCGGGCAAAGTCCGTGATTTACTAGAGGCTACAAGCCAATCTACACGTTTACAACAACTACTTACTGAATATAGCCAATTGACGACTGCTGAACAACAGCGTGGTAAAATTCAGCAACTCCTTGATGCGTGGGCAGATACTTCGGGCCTAGCTGAATCAATGGATGTCCGAGATGATCGGTATCGAGTCTACTATAATGCTTTTGGAAATATTCAGAAGAAGGATTATATCATTGGGGATACCACGGTCGGTTCTTCTGGTGGAGGCAATGGAGCAGTCGTTTCAATAGAATATATTCGTGATATAGATCGCGATGATATAAAACAAGAATATAAAGATTTAGTTAAAGCCTGGAATCAAAAAATCCATATTTTAGAATCATTTAATGGTTTGTACTTCTTTGGGTTACCCGAATTTCCTGTACTTTTTGCAAATAATAGTATTACAGACCAAGCAGGTGGTTCTTCCAATGGCGTAAGTTATAGTGGAGTTAAACAAAGTGACCCTAATCATGGAGGCTCTACAGGTTCAGGTTCTGTTATAGAAGAAGCGAAGTGGGTTGATGTGATTATTCGTTACCCACAAGGTCAATTGGACTTATTGCAAAAGTCTTATGATTTATTAGTGAATAATATATTTGATCAATTATTGCTGAAAACGATTTACAAAGACTTAATTGAGGATATTTCTATTAAGGTATCTGAGAAATGGTTTAAAGTCGATTATAGTGCTGTTTATAATTATTTTGATCAAGAAATTAATGATAATCCTAATGTTGGGCTAACAGCTGCAATTGAATTCTTTACTGCATTTTTTAGAAATAATACAAATGTTCATGTAGAACTAGCAGATTATTTAACTAAAAAAATATATGAACATCCTGATTTTGTTATAACGTCAGAACGATATAGCGTATTGTGGTCAAAAACAGATAAAAACTTCTCGGGAGATTCCAAATCTGAAATTATTTTAGGTGATCAAAATAATAATAGTATCTTAGGACAAGATGGACACGATATTTTGAATGGCGGTTTCGGTAATGATAGTCTAAATGGTGGTTTAGGCAATGATGTACTCTTGGGTGGGCAAGGAGAAGATAGATTACAAGGTGATGATGGTAATGATGTTCTAGATGGTGGTTCAGGGAATGATACTTTATCTGGAGGAAATGGATCTGATGTTTATCGATTTGGTCGAGGTTATAACCAAGATACAATTAATAACTATGATAATGACGCATTGGGTACGAATGCGGACAAGATTCAGTTAATTGACCTGAATCCTGTAGATATTGTATTAAGTCGCAATGGCAGTAATTTAATAATAAAAATAAAAAATACAGATGATCAGCTAACAGTTTATGGTTATTTTGAAAATGATGCTAAGACAACCTATGCTGTTGAGAATATTCAATTCGCTGATGGTACTGTCTGGAATATTGAGACTGTAAAGCAGCAAGTCCTTATTTTTACTAATGATAATGATGTTATTTATGGCTATGCTACGGATGATGTCTTATCTGGTGGGGATGGTAATGATACTTTATATGGTTATGCTGGTAATGATATTTTAAATGGGGGTACTGGACACGATACCTTATCAGGCGGGGATGGTCATGATGTTCTAAATGGGGGAATAGGTAATGATGGCCTAAATGGTGGCAGTGGTGACGATATCCTTTATGGAAATGAAGGAGATGATAGATTACAAGGTGATGATGGTAATGATGTTCTAGATGGTGGTTCAGGGAATGATACTTTATCTGGAGGAAATGGATCTGATGTTTATCGATTTGGTCGAGGTTATAATCAAGATACAATTAATAACTATGATAATGATGCACTGGGTACGAATGCGGACAAGATTCAGTTAATTGATCTGAATCCTGTAGATATTGTATTAAGTCGCAATGGTAATAATTTAATAATAAAAATAAAAAATACAGATGATCAGCTAACAGTTTATGGTTATTTTGAAAATGATGCTAAGACAGCCTATGCTGTTGAGAATATTC
>NZ_DBBF01000038.1:85085-158589 GCF_002292065.1 Acinetobacter sp. UBA991
ATGGTACTGTCTGGAATATTGGGACTGTAAAGCTTAATTTAAATAATTCATTATCTATAGAGAGTTTACAGCTTTCAGGAACAGTCGATAATGATATTCTAATTGGTGGAGCAGGAAATGATCAATTATTAGGGTTGGCCGGTGATGATATATTAGATGGCGGAGCTGGTAATGATGCACTGGATGGTGGGTTAGGAAATGATATCTATTTATTTGGACGAGGTTCAGGTAAAGATACAATTAGTTCTTATGAGAATAACAAGAGTAAGTTAGATATTGTCCAGCTTGGAGCAGATATTTTCCCAGACGATGTGTTACTAAAACGAGAGGGCGATGCTCTAGTTTTAAGTATAAGAAACAGTTCAGATAGTATAAGAGTAAATAACTTTTTTATAGGTGATGCTGCCTCAGGTTATCAAATTGAACAAATCAAGTTTGCAGGCGGGACATTCTGGGATGTTGAGACAATCAAAACGAAGGTTATGGAAGCGACGCTAGGTAATGATAGTTTGATTGGTTACGCAACTTCGGATCATCTGGTTGGTTTGTTAGGGGATGATTCGATTTATGGACGTGCAGGAGATGATCGTATAGAAGGTGGGGCTGGAGAAGATATTCTCTATGGAGAGGATGGAAATGATCTTCTTTATGGCGGCTCACAAAATGATAAGTTATACGGTGGTAATGGTAATGATACTTTGTTTGGTGATGAAGGTGATGACCTCTTAGAAGGTGGTGCTGGTGATGATATTCTGCATGGCGGTGTAGGAAAGGATATTATCTTTGGCGGATCAGGTCGTGATACCGTTATTTTTGATTTACTTAAAGGTTTTGAAAAAGACTCTCTTGGTGGTAATGATCAAGATATTTGGCAGGATTTTAGTCTAGTTGATGGAGATAAAATTGATATATCAGCTCTACTGATTGGTGAGGTTTCGAAAGCAAATTTAGCCCAATACGTTTATTTTGAGAAAAGTTCAAACAACGTTATCTTATCCATAGATCGAGATGGTGCTGGGGAACAGTATGAAAGTAGCCGTTTCTTAACATTAACAAATCAGCCGCAGATTAAGTCATTAGAAGATTTTATTACTTCGAATACGATTCTCTATTAATTAGGAACTCAATGAAACAGGTGTTTAAACAAACACCTGTTTCATTTTTATCAAGCTACAATGGTACTGCGACTTTTTTGCTGAATGCGTTTGGCAAGGTTATAGCAATCTTGTACATGCGCTTCGGTAATTTTACGCATCATGAAATAGCCTAAACTGGCTGCAACAAGTTGCCCGCCTAAAGGAATAAATTTAGTCACTTGTTTGGTGGCGATTTTGGTGAAAAAACCATTAAATGATTTTTTCATGGCAGTACGTGCCACCACAAAACCTGAAAACTCAAAACCACGTTTACGTAGTTCATCCCAGTGAACTTTTTTGGTTTCAGGATCATAAACACTGATATGTTCAGGAGCGAGACCAAAACGTGCATTAATATCTGGAATGATTTGTGTCAGCATGCCTAAATCGACAACAACATCAAAAAATGGAATCGGTACAATCGCTGCACCCGCTGACCAATAGGCACGCTTCTTGGCGAGCTCCAAACATTCATCACGAATCTGTTCCAAGTTCAAACTTGGGTCAATTGCATCAGGAATTTTTTCAATTTTCATAAAGTTATACCTAAAGTCTATCCCTTGATAGTACATTCAATCGTATTGAGTGGTGAAATTCAAAACAATTTTTTTATTGGATTGTGTGTTTAGCGTGACATAGTGATCTGAAGTTGTATAGTGATGATGATAGACATTTTGGTAGAGCAAAATGGTGATTTATTGATGGGGTTATATTAACGCATGGGTATTCATGTTATTCAAAGTCAACGCCTTGACGTGTTATTACAAGGTGTGATGGCATCAATCACTCAGCCGAGTAACTCACCCTTTCAGGTGTTTAAAACCCAGCATTTTATTGTCCCGAGCCCCGCACAAGAACAATGGCTGACGCAAAAAGTTGCCGAACAACAAGGCATGACCGCCAACTATCAATTTCACCAACGCATTCGTGGTTTTCAATGGTATGCCTACCAACAAGTTTTGGAAAATAAAGAGCAAGTGCGTAAAGCCAATATTCCACGTTTGATTTTAAAGTGGCGTATTCATCAAGCCTTACAGCCTTTTATTCAACCCGAACAGAATACTGTTGCGAATGAGCACCCTTTATATTCAATTGTGCAACGGATTTACGACAGCGCCGATCAACTGCAACAAGGCACTGAAAAACAACTTAAAAAACAAAGCATGTTGTATTGGGTGGCAGAGCAGGTTTCACAACTGTTTAACAACTACATGATTTATCGCGGTCATTGTCAACGCGGTTGCCAAAGCAATTGTACTTGTGCAGGGAATTGGTTAGCGACCTGGGGACAGAACAAAGCCTTAAATATCGAACAATTGATTGCTCAAACAGATCAACAAACTTCAGCCTTTAGCTTACAACAAACCGAACAATTGGAAGCTTGGCAGCGTTGGTTGTGGCAAAACTACTTTCATGATGATTTTGTTGAAATACAAAGCATTGATGCTGATTTCTGGCAGCTTCTAGACAATGAGCAGACACGATCACGAGCTTTGGCACAATTGCCGAGTCAGGTGGTTGTATTTACGATTTTAGATTTACCACCAAGCCAACTGCAATTTTTACGTCGTTTGGGACAGTATCTGGATGTGGTGATTCTGCACTATAACCCATCGCAGGAATATTGGGCCGACAGTGTCGATCCACTCTGGAAAAAGCGTTATGACCTCGGCGTGAAAGAGCGCTATATCGCCAAACATCCCCATGCCAGTGATGCAGACATTGCCGCATTCTTCGACAGTTTTAGTCTGGGGTTTAATGCCTTAAATCGAGAGTCTCGGCATCCCTTACTGACACGCTTAGGTAAGCAAGCGCGTGATCATTTTTCCCTGTTATCACAACTGGCAACAGGAGAGGAGGGAAAGTGGGTCGATGCCTTTGTAGAGCAGTTTCCTGAAACGCTACTCGGTAAGATTCAGTCGGATATTTTCTATTTAGCTGAACCTCAGCCTCAGCAATATGAACTTGCGCCTGAGGACGAGTCAATTCAGATTCATGTTTGCCACTCCAGTGTGCGACAGCTCGAAGTCTTAAAAGAACAGTTGCTGTATTGGTTATCTCAAGCAGATACGACACCGCGTCGCCCAAGTGATGTGCTGGTTTTGACCCCGAATCTAGCCGAGCTTGAGCCTTTAATTCGCAGTGTCTTCCCTACGGTTGCAAATGAACATGAAGTCTTTTTACCCGTTAAAATTGCAGGGGTGGCGCAGTTAGATGCCTTAAATGCATGGCGTGCTGTACTTGGACGCTTGCAATTGACACAGGGTCGTTTTACGCAGGATGATTTTGCTGATTGGCTCAATCTTTCCGCGACGCAACAACGTTATGGCTTGGATTATACACAGGTACAACGGATTCTGAGTTTACTCGATGATGCTGGCTTTAAGCGTGGTTTGGATGCTGAACATTTAAAACCAACGCTCAGTGATGACGATCAAGATTACCGTTATAGTTTTAAATTTGCCCTCGATCGTTTGGCGCTTGGGATTGCCGTGCCAGCCCATGTGATGGTGCAAGACATCTTAAGTTATGCGCTGGTGCAACCAAGCGATTTTGAACTGATTGGGATTTTGATTCAGATTTATCACGAGCTATCGGCACGGCGAGACTGGTTGGTGGCGCATGAACAAGGACAGCGTTTGCCTGTTGAAGTCTGGTTACAACGGATCAAACAGGATGTGCAAGAGTTTGAACAAGCCGATGTGGTTGCTTTAAAAGCAATCCGCGAAATTATTCAGAAACAAGAGCGGATGCTGACCTTGGCCAGCTACTACGAAGATGCTGAAACACAGTTGCGCCAAATTTCTTTGCCATTGCCTTATATCATCGAAGAAATTCAACGAAGCCTAGAAAGTCAGTCCGCACAAGTTGAACCGACAGGACAAATCACCTTTAGTCAGATTGGACAGATTCGTCCGATTCCTTATCGCCTGATTGTACTGTTGAATTTGGATACAGGTAAATTTCCAAATCGAGACAGTCATATTCCGTTTGATTTGATGGATGCACTGCGTCAGCAATTGGGTGATCGCTCTCGTTTGGAGGATGATCAAGGGGCATTTTTGGATGCCATCTTATTGGCACAAGAACAGGTTTGGCTGTTTTATAATGGCTTTGATCTCAATGATGGCGAAGTCAGAGAGCCATCCAGTGTGTTGCAGGGGTTCCGCGAGCATTTGGCTTTGATTGTAAAACCGACGAGCAGCGAAGATGGCCCTCCTTTATCCGAAGCGGATTTAGCCGGATTGAATGCTTTGCAAGTCCCTGCACAGCTTTATCCGTTGTATCATTTACATCGTCTACAACCGTTCGATCCACTCGGCTTTGTTTCGGATCGTCCTGTGCGCTTTCAAGACCAATGGTTTAAGGTCGCTTCACAGATTCAGCAGGTGAAGGGTGAGCGACAGGCGTGGGCCAATACCGTCTATCCCGTTGAACAAAATGAAATGATCATTTTGGAGAGTCAGCAATGGATTCAAGATATCAGTTTCCCTGCGCGGCTGTATTTAAAGACCTTAGGTGTGGAAAATTTAACCGCACAAGCATCGCTTGATCAAGCTGAACCATTATTACTCGATGGTCTCGGTAAATATGCCATTCGACATTTTTTACAGCAGCAGGATGACCAGCTATCTCCAAGTCTTTTGCAAGATCAGTTGCCCGTTGGCAAAGTTCAGCACAGTGCTTGGCAGCAAAGTCGCTTAGAGCAGCAACGCTTGTTGGAGCGCTTGCAGCAATATGCCCCAGCACCGACTGAAACCACGCAACGGGTTTGGCGGGTCTCGAAACAATTACAAATCGCCTGTGTGACCCCGAAACAACTAACCCAAGATTGGGTCAGTTTGGAGGCGTCAAGTGCACGTGCCAAGCGCTTTGCCAAAGTCTGGCTGGAATATCTGCTTTGGTTGGCGCTAATCAATAGTGACGCTGCTACAGAGAAGCGTCGAATTGTAGTGTTTAGCGATCAGACCGTGATTTGTGAAGGCTTAAGTTCACAACAGGCACAGCATTATTTAAAGGCATGGTTACAGCTTTGGCACGATGCACAGCAGCAGCCTGTGGTCTTGCCTGCTGCCTTAGTGTTAAAGCCTTTAGAAAAGGGCAAGCAATATGAGTGGATTGAGCTGGATTCAACTCAGGTGTTAACTGAAGAGAGTCAAAAGCAAGTATTGAAAGACTGGAATGATACGGGGGATTTCTCGGGTTTTGATATGACCCAGAATGAAGCTTGTAAATTGCACCGTGATTGGCAGTTCATTTTGCAAGAGCAAGATGCAACCGCTTTATTGCAGTATGCCTGTGATCATTATTCCTTTGCTTTATATCAACCGATTTTTGAATTTTTACGGGTGGAGTAAGACATGAACTCACAGTATCCCGTGTCTTATCAGCCGATTAGTGATATTCAATTTGAAGGGTTGCATTTAATCGAAGCCTCAGCAGGAACGGGGAAAACCTATACACTTTCTAGTTTGATGGTGCGGATTTTCTTAGAAAAATATTTGCCCAATCAGGTGATTGCCACCACCTTTACCCGTGCTGCAGCCGCAGAACTCAAAACGCGTATTCGTTTGCGTCTGGTCGAAATCCTTGAGTTTTTAGAGCCTTTCCGTGATGTATTGGAACAAGATATTCAGGTCAAGGCATTACAAGAAACTGATCCGTTAAAACAACAGGTCTTACAAAACTTTGCGCCACGAATTGCCTATGCCTGTGAACGGCTCAAACTGGTCATCGATCAATTGGATGAATTGTTTGTTGGAACCTTGGATAGTTTTAGCCAAAAGCTATTGCGTGAGTTTGCCTTTGAAAGTGGCAAAATTGAACGCGCAGAAATTACTGAGGATGCCAAAAGCTATACCCGTCAATTAATTCATGATGTGTTGCGGGAATGGATTCAGACTCAACCACAGCAAGTGATCAATGCGCTATATAGTGTGGGGGGGCTGAAAAGTGTCGATCATTTTGTCGGGATGGTGGAAAGCTCGCTGAATTTTAGTTCGGCACAATTTAAACTGCCTGCCATGCCTGAAATTGAGTTGGCTCAGTTGCAGCAGTGGCAACAGCAAGCACAGCAGATTGACCTGAGCAGCTTGGCTGAATACTTTCAGTTAGAGGGCGCCTATTATGCACATATCAATGGCGCTTCTTTCCGTAACAATGCCTTTCATAAACTATTTACAGAATCCTTGCCGCCCTTATTAACTGCACTCAACAGTTCTGAGAATATACAGATCTTTGATGCCTATTTTGCCAATGCACGTGATGCGGTATTTAAGTTTTTAGACAAACTCGAAGCACAAAAAATTTTTAAGAAATGTCCTGTGGAAATTGCCGAGGGCTTCTATCAACATCCATGCGTGTTGCAACTGCAAAAGCTGTTTCAAGCTGTACAGCAGACTCAGCAGGAATTTGAGCAGTTACAGGTCTATTTAAAAGCCTATTTATGTGTTGAAGTCAAAAAGCGTTTGCCTCAAGTGTTGCAGCAAAAAGGGGAGACCACCTTTGCTCAGCAAATCAAGACTTTGTCTGAAGCTTTAAAAGGCGAGCAAGGACAACGTTTCGCGGTATTTGTACAGTCACGCTATCCATTGATTTTGGTGGATGAGTTTCAGGATACCAACCAAGATCAAGATGATATGTTGGCCAGTATCTGGCGCCATCCGCAACGTTATCAAAAAGGTTGCATGATTATGGTGGGTGACCGTAAGCAGGCGATTTATGGTTTCCGTGGTGGCGATATGCTGACCTTCCTGAATGCTTATCAGGATATTATGGCCAAACAGGGGCGTGAGTATAAGTTGGTGCATAACCACCGTTCGGTGAAAGAACTGGTGGAAGTGGTGGATGTGCTGTTTCAGCGCCAGATCGATTTTGGTGAGCAGGTCAGCTATGACCCGATTCAAGCGGGTTCACGTCCACATCCCGCCTTGATTGAAAATGCCCAACCCAATCCAATGCCTTTACGCTGGTTGCATTTGCAAGAGGGCAATGAGCAGGCCACACAGGTGGCGTGGCAGATTCAGCACTTACTCAACCAAGCCTATTTAAAGCAATTGTACTTAGAGGGTGATATCCCGACTGCGATTGATGAAGATGATATTGCCATTCTTTCGCGTAGCCATCGCCAACTGGATGAAGTGCAATATGTATTGGAACGTATGGGGATTCGGGTCAATCGACCATCGAAACGCAGTGTGTTTGATTCCAGCATTGCACAGGATGTGGGGGCCCTACTCACGGCGTTGCTTCATCCTTATGATGAGGCCAAGCTCAAACGGGCTTTGCTCAGCCGTTTATTTGGCTTTGATCTGGCTAGACTATTGGCATT
Organism: Acinetobacter sp. UBA991; assembly: GCF_002292065.1. Classification (NCBI taxonomy): domain Bacteria; kingdom Pseudomonadati; phylum Pseudomonadota; class Gammaproteobacteria; order Moraxellales; family Moraxellaceae; genus Acinetobacter; species Acinetobacter sp. UBA991. The sequence goes on from NZ_DBBF01000038.1 coordinate 92,553, forward strand.
AGAACAAAGTGCAGAAGGCTTGAGTGATTATATTCAGCAGTTTGATGACATACGTGAAATGTGGCTGAATCAGGGCTTTTTATCAGCGTGGCAGCGTTGCCTAAATCAGTTTGGTCTTTGGCAACAACTGGTGGCCACACAAAGTAAAGACAATGAACGTGCCGTGGTGAATCTACGCCATCTCACTGATCTGTTGAGTCAGCACAGTGAACATGTACAAGGGATGCAAAACCTGTATCACTGGTATTTAAAACAATTAAATTCGCCAAGTGATCGAGATTGGGAGCTTGAACACAAGCTGTCGAGTGAAGCGGGTGTGCAACTGATGACGATTCATCAGTCCAAAGGCTTGGAGTTTAAAATCGTCTTTTTACTGGGGGCGAATAAGGCTTTTGCTGAAGTACAGAAAACACTGAATTTTTCTACCACTGAAATCCAGTTGCCTGAGACGGGTCAAATACGGACGCAACGGGTGGTAGCTGTGGCGGATAAAAATTTTTTACAGCAAACTGAGCTGGATCAACATCAGCAACGCGCTTTAGCGGAACAAAACCGGTTGTGGTATGTGGCACTGACGCGTGCCAGTCACCGTGTTTACGCCGTGTTTGAACCGGAAAAAGGCGATAAAAATAAGTTTTCAGGTTTGGCTTTTTGGAAGAATCAGGGCGATAACTTTCAACATCCCTATAGTGCCGATGCTGCGCTGATCTTAGCGCGACCACAAGCCTTACAGATACAACAAACTCAACAACAACGCGTACTGTTGGCCCAAACACTGCCGACACAACGTTTTTATGCACGCGGAAAAACCAGTTTTAGCTATCTGGCACAACATTTAAAGCATAAAGCGACTCGGGCTGATCGCTTGGCCAATATCGATACTGATTTTGAGCAAGCTGAAGATGAGTTGAATCTTGCTGAATTGGAAAATAAAACCACGGCTCAGCCGATTGCCTGGATTAAACAGTATTTCCCGAAAGGGACTTTGGCTGGCAATTTCTTGCATGAGATTTTTGAGCAGATTGATTTTCAGCAACCCCACATGTGGGTGGAAGAAATTCGCCGTCGTTTTAAAAATACCTATCAAAGTTTATGGTCAGAATTGTTGCAGCAATATCAGCTGCATTTTCCTGAACAAGAAAATAGCGAGCAGCAACTGTATCAATGGATTGCTGATTGGCTTGGTGAGGTATTACACACGCCACTCAATCAGGGTTTTCAGTTAAAGCAATTAGCTGCAGGACAATACTTGTCTGAATGTCCTTTCTATCTGGCTTTATCGGATCGAGTGCTGGCGATGCAGCGTGTACAGCAGCTGTTTGAGGAATATGGTATCGAAATGCCTGAGTTACTTGAGGCTAAATCTGCCCGTTACTTAAATGGCTCTATTGACTTGGTTTACTTCGATGGCCAGCGTTACCATATTGCTGATTATAAGAGTAATTATCTGGGGGCGGAGCAACTGGATTATCAGCAGCCTCAGATTGCAGAAAGTATGTCGCTGTCGAGTTATTGGTTACAAGCGGCGTTATATCTGGTAGCGCTACATCGTTATCTGTCGGTGAAATTACAGGATTATGAGATGCAGCAGCATTTAGGCGGCGCATCTTATCTGTATTTGCGCGGCATGAATGGGCAAGCGCAGCAAGGCTGTTACTACTGGAAGCCTGAGGATGAGTTTATCTTGCGTTTGGATGCAATACTTGGATATTTTTCTGAGGATAAAGCTGGAAAAATGGTGTAGATAAAGTGCGTGATTTTAAATTAAACAAAAGCTTAGCTTGTGAATAACTCTGTTTATAACCTTGTGGACAAGCGTGTGGGTAAGTTTGAGGATAACTCTGTGGACAAACAAGTTGATGATCAGTCAGCACAAATGACATGGTTAAATATGTGGAGTGACTATCTCTCACAAGCACCATTTTCTCAATCTACTCAATCAGTTAACGCTGCACAGGTACTACAACAACTGGTTGAAGCCAGTTTACAAGGCGACAGTTGTATTGAGGCTGATCCAGCACAGATTGAAGCACTGGCTGATTTAGCAGTTTCTAGTGAAATTGCAGTGACGCAAGTCGCGCCGTGTGTCTATGATCAGCAGGGCTTGGCATTATACCGATATTGGCATCTAGAGCAACGCCTCGCACAGCAGATTTGTCGATTAAAGCGACAAACGATTCAGGTGGTTGATGCTGAACATTATCAAGACTTATTGAGTGACGTGCACCAGCAGGCTGCACTGAAAATGGTGCTGCAACAAGGTCTGAGCATTATTACCGGCGGTCCAGGGACAGGTAAAACCTATACCTTGGCACGTATTATTGCAGCCCTCAACCAGACCATTCCCGATATTCGTATTGCCATGGCTGCACCGACAGGTAAAGCCGCGCAACGTATGCAGGAAGCATTACAGAACTCATTGAATGATCCAAAATTATTGGAATCAGGTTTAATTACAGATGAGTTGCGTAATCAAACCACGCAGACCTTGCACCGTTTACTGGGCATGGGCAATCGACAAATACCGAGGTTTAATCAAAAACAGCTTTTGCCTTATGACGTGATTGTGGTTGATGAAGCCTCAATGCTGGATTTGAATTTGGCAACTCTATTATTCGAGGCAGTCCCAGATCAATGCCGAATTATTTTGCTTGGTGATGCCAATCAGTTGGCTTCGGTTGATGTCGGCTCGGTTTTGGCTGATTTACAGCAAGTACAGGCATTGGCTGAAAACCGAGTCCAGCTACAGACCAGCCGTCGTTTCTCTGGTGAAGCCAAGATTGGGCAATTCGCTCGATTTATTCAGGCGCAACAAGATCTAAGCGACCCCGATTTAGTCTTATCAAAACTAGAGACGGAAATTGTTCAGGCTGCACCTTTGCAAGCCATTTCCTTGAATAAAGATATGCCTGACCTGATCCAGCTGGAATATCTACCCGAGCAGCAGGATGTGGAGATTGAACCTTATCAACATCAGTTAATGGCTGGATTTCAAGCTTATATCGAAGCTTTGAAACATTATATACAGGCAGATGAACCTGCCGAACAGATTCAGAACGTGATTCAAGCCTTTGATGATTATCGAATCTTAACGGCAGTTCGACATGGGCCACTGGGGATTGAACAACTGAATCGTTATGCCGGACATTGGCTCAATCAGCAACTCAAACAAATCGCTGTTGGAGACTGGTATATCGGGCGTCCTGTAATGATGACCTATAATGACTATCAGCTTGGAATTTCCAATGGTGATATCGGAATCTGTTTTAAACATCGCACCCAGTCACAGCAATTTGAAGTCTTTTTCCCGAGCTTAAATAAGTGGATTGCAGCACATCGACTGCCACGCAGTATGCAAACCGCCTTTGCTTTAACTATTCATAAATCACAAGGCTCGGAATTTACCCATACCGCGATTGTTTTAGATGCGCATGCCGAGAAGCTGTTGAGTCAGGAATTGATCTATACCGCAGTCACCCGTGCTAAAAAAGTGGTGAGTATTTTGGCTGATTCAAAGGCTTTGCAGCAGGCATTGACGATACGGACTGTTCGGCGTAGCGGTTTAGTGCAAAAGATCAATTTGAACAGATTGTGAACTTATTCTTTAGAATTCACTATTTTGTAAGTAAAAGCTTACAAGGATTCGAGATATTGTCGCTAGAGCAAGCGCAAGGTTTTTGAGATTATGTACACACAAAGAGCCTAGCATGGAAAGCTAGGTAAATCGCAAAAATATAATAATAACGTCGTATGACAGCGAACTTACAGTGAAGTAAGTGATAAAAGAGGAAACTTACAGCCGCTAAGCCTTGTAGTTTTGGGAGAGACTACAGGGCTTTTTTATTTTCATGTCAAAATTCACTATAAAATCAACATAATCCATATCGCTCATAAAGTATTCTGAGAATATGTGAAAATTCATGTTTTTCAGCATATGAGTCTATTTCGCTTCAATTAAATGATCAAATAAAAGGAAGAAATATAAAACTTATTGTCTGACAATTTTTTGTTATTATTAAGTTAAATGTTATACAGACTTGTACGTTTTTTCTTACACAGAGATAAGAAAAATGCTATTTTTCTTCACAATTGAATCTGACAGAATAGTCGGTATAGGAAGAGCGAATAGCAAGAGAAACAACAATAAAAGAGAAGGGTGTGGAGTCTGCATTCAGAGGGTCTGAATGGTATAGGAAAAAAGAATAAAAAATAACAAAATTAAGAAGAATGATAAGTTCAAGCGCAAAAGCCCAAGTTTAACTTGGGCTTTTTTGTGCGTGTGATTTGGATGAATAGCCCTTATACCAAATCTGCTTCAGTACGGTCAGTTGCGAACAATGAGCGACGTTGATTTCTTGGAATCTTTGGGCAGTTGGTTGAGATTTGATAAAGTGTTTTTGCCAAGGCTGGTAAGTGGGTACCAACCACAGATTTGCCTGTGGTTAAGAGCGATACACTGATATCCCGTTCAGGATCAGCCCAGCATAGGATATTGGAAAATCCAATATGTCCAAAAGCTTGTCCTGTCATTGGGCCAAACAAGCCGACAGGATTACTGCCGAGCATTGGACCCAGCGCATAGCGCATTGGAGCTAATAAGGTACGATCTAAGCTAACACCAGAGGTTGGCAGGGTGGAGCGGAATACAGTTTGAGCACTCATAATTTGTTTGCCCTGATATTCTCCGCCACTTAATAGCATTTCAAAAAAACGTCCTGCTTGTTCAGCACTGGTATAGATGTTCCCCGCAGGGCAAATGGTGTCCATGAAACGGGTATCATTGGTGACATCGACTGCAAGCTGTAGACCGCCACCGAGTACATGGTTGAGATAATGATCTGTACCTAAACTTGGATGGATACCTGTCGCATAGTTCAAGGCAACATCAGCGCGATATTCAGGTTTTAAACCATAATTGAAATAATCCAAGCCCATTGGTTTTTCAATATTTTCAGCCAAAAACTCTCGAACGCTTTGACCTGTTACACGTTGAACGATTTCACCCAGAATATAACCTGCGGTAACCGCATGGTAGGCAAGATGAGTCCCTGATGGAGAAACGGGTTTGGCGGCACAGAGCAGTTTTAATATATCATCTTGGTTAAACAGAAGTTCTGGTGTGACTTCAGTGTCGATACGTGGAATACCACCACGATGGGAGAGTAGATGGAAAATCGTGGCACGACGTTTACCATTCACGCCATATTCCGGAATGTAATAACTAATCGGATCAAGTAAATTTAGCTCACCACGTTCATCCAACATATGAATCAACATCGCCGTGACCATTTTGGATGCAGAGAACAGGCAGACTGGTGTATCTGGGCTGCCGATTTTGGCATTGGTTGCTAAGCCATCTGGGGAGTTGCCTTGCGCATAGCCGATGCTACGATTTAAAAGAATTTTCCCCTGACGACGTAAACATAAAGTAATGAGTGGATAATTGCCTGTTTTATATAGACCTTCAACACTGTTCCATATCTTTTGAATCTGTCTCTCAGTCATACCACCCGATTCGGCTGAGACTTCTTCTTTACTGCGAATCACTTGATTTAAGTCATGTGGTACATAACAGGTATTGGTTGATAAAATTTTCACGATTCCCTCGCAATATTTTCGTTTTCTTTCTTCTCTGTCATAAATTGAAAACAGAACAAGGGTAGTGTGCCTATTTTGTTCAATGCTGTCAGCTGCCGAATTGCCGGCAGATATAAAACAATTTTGCAATATAGCGATAGATCACTTAAAATGGGCGCCTTGCTGTAGTGATGCACGGCAGTCGGTTGGTTTCAACTGATCATTATCATTTTATTTTTGTAAGCATCTCGGAGAAATCGAATGGCTTTAACTAACACTGATCGCGCAGAGATCATCGCTAAATTTGCTCGTGCTGAAAACGACACTGGTTCACCTGAAGTACAAGTTGCTTTATTGACTGCTCAAATCAATGATTTGCAAGGTCACTTTAAAGAACACAAACACGACCATCATAGCCGTCGTGGTTTGATCCGTATGGTTAACCAACGTCGTAAATTACTTGACTACTTAAACGGTAAAGATCACGGTCGTTATGTTGCTTTGATCGGCGCATTAGGTTTACGTCGTTAATTCGATTTTACTTTGTTTTCGCTATTTCGCATGTTGCAATGCTTTATCGCTGAAAAGAGAGTTTCATCTAATTTACCTTAGATGATTTTTAGAAGGGGCGCTTGTTCGCTCCTTCTTTGTGTTTAAATTTATTTAAAATTTTGATCTAGTGCGATGGCTTCTAAGCTTTGTCATTTATCTACACAGCAGTTGTAGTCTGAATGCCAAACCTTAGGGGTCTCACTAGAATAAAACTAGGAAAATATAATACATGTCAATGTTTAATATCGTTCGTAAAGAATTCCAATTTGGTCAACACCAAGTTGTTTTAGAAACGGGTCGTGTTGCACGTCAAGCAAATACAGTTTTAGTTACCATGGGTGGCGTGACTGTTCTCGTTGCGGTTGTGGCTCAGCCTAAAGCAAAAGCGGGTCAAGACTTTTTCCCGTTAACTGTTAACTATCAAGAAAAACAATATGCTGCTGGTCGTATCCCAGGTGGTTATGGCAAGCGTGAAGGTCGTGCTTCTGAAGCTGAAACTTTAATTTCACGTCTGATTGACCGTCCGATTCGTCCGTTGTTCCCAGAAGGTTATTTCAACGAAATCCAAGTGACAGCAACAGTTGTTTCTTCTGATAAGACGATGGATGCCGATATTGCTGCAATGTTAGGTACTTCAGCTGCATTATCGATTGCAGGTACACCATTCCGTGGTCCGATTGGTGGTGCGCGTGTTGGTTTAATCAATGGCGAATACGTACTTAACCCGAACTTTGAACAACTTGCACAATCTGATCTTGACCTTGTGGTTGCGGGTACAGAATCTGCTGTGCTTATGGTTGAATCTGAAGCGAAAGAACTTTCAGAAGATCAAATGTTGGGTGCAGTTCTTTTCGGTCATGACGAAATGCAAATTGCGATTCAAGCAATTAAAGAGTTTGCAGCAGCAGCTGGTGCAGTTGAATCAACTTGGGTTGCGCCAAGCAAAAACGAAGCACTTCTTGAGCAATTAAAAACTGCTTTTGAAGCGAAAATTTCTGAAGCATATACGATTGCAGTAAAGCAAGATCGTTATGCAGCACTTGATGCACTTTATGCAGAAGCCGTTGCTCAGTTCGTTCCTGAAAATGACGAAACTGGTATTGCTGATGAAGTAAACGAATTATTTGAAGATCTTAAATACCGTACTGTACGTGACAACATCTTGTCTGGTAAGCCGCGTATCGATGGTCGTGATACCAAGACTGTTCGTGGTATTGACGTTCAGGTTGGTGTATTAGGTCGTGCGCACGGTTCTGCATTATTCACACGCGGTGAAACTCAAGCGTTAGTTACAACGACTTTGGGTAATACACGTGATGCGTTGATGGTTGATACGCTTTCTGGTACCAAAACTGACAACTTTATGTTGCACTACAACTTCCCTGCATATTCTGTAGGTGAAACGGGTCGTGAATCAGGTCCTAAGCGTCGTGAAATCGGTCATGGTCGTTTGGCTCGTCGTGGTGTTCAAGCCGTTCTTCCTGCGGCTGATCGTTTCCCGTATGTGATCCGTATCGTATCTGATATTACTGAATCTAATGGTTCATCTTCTATGGCTTCTGTATGTGGTGCTTCATTGTCACTTATGGATGCTGGTGTGCCATTGAAAGCACCAGTTGCGGGTATCGCAATGGGCTTGGTTAAAGAAGGTGAGCGTTTTGCCGTTCTTTCTGACATCTTAGGTGATGAAGATCACTTAGGTGATATGGACTTTAAAGTCGCAGGTTCTGCCAACGGTATTACCGCACTTCAAATGGACATCAAGATCGAAGGGATCACTGAAGAGATTATGGAAGTTGCATTAAACCAAGCATTTGCTGGTCGTATGCACATCCTGAATGAAATGAACAAAGTCATTTCACGTGCACGTTCAGAAATCAATGCACATGCGCCAACGTTTGAAGTGATCAACATCAACCCTGACAAGATCCGTGACGTGATTGGTAAAGGTGGTGCAACCATCCGTGCGATTACGGAAGAGACTAAAGCAGCGATTGATATCGAAGATAACGGTACTGTACGCGTGTTTGGTGAAACTAAAGCGGCTGCGAAAGCTGCGATTGCGAAAATCCAAGCGCTTACTGCAGAAGTTGAACCAGGTACAATCTATGCGGGTAAAGTTATTCGTATCGTTGAATTTGGTGCATTCGTCAATATCATGCCAGGTACTGACGGTTTGCTTCACATTTCACAAATCTCAAATGAGCGTATTGCGAATGTGACTGACGTATTAAAAGAAGGTCAGGACGTTAAAGTACAAGTTGCTGATGTCGACAACCGTGGTCGTATCAAGTTGACAATGAAAGACATTGAACAAGCTTAATGCTAGCAGGCATTTTGCTTAAAAAAAGCGCATTGTTTTAACAATGCGCTTTTTTATTAAGTGAATGATTGTTAAGAACATAAAAAACTGAAACTATAAACATAAAATTTCTTGATATTAGACATTAGTCTAATGCTTTAATTGTGTGCCTCACAATTAACGTAGAATTCCCCAAATTTCCGTGCCTGCCTGCGTTTATGTGGTTTTAGATAGACAGTCGGAAGTCTATTTGTTCATCTCAATATGAAGGAATATCGCACATGCTTGTCGATCATGTCGCCACAGGTCAAGATGACCAACAGCCTCCCAAGAAACCAAAGTTTTATCAGATTCTCTATGTGCAAGTGATCTTCGCGATTGTCGCGGGGATATTGTTAGGTCATTTCTTCCCAGAATTAGGTGAAAGCTTGAAGCCACTCGGCGAAGCCTTCATTAAATTAGTTAAAATGATTATTGCTCCTGTAATTTTCCTGACCGTTGTGACAGGGATTGCAGGCATGAAAAACCTCGGCAGTGTAGGTCGGGTGACCGCGAAGGCCATGATCTACTTCCTGACGTTTTCAACCTTGGCCTTGATCGTAGGATTGATTGTCGGGAATGTGATTGAGCCAGGTCACGGTTTGAATATTGATCCAAGTAGCTTGCACAGTACCAAAGTTGATGAATATGCTGCCAAAGCACATGAGTCGACGATTACGGGCTTCTTGATGAATATTATTCCAGATACATTGGTCAGTCCATTTGTATCAGGTCAAATTCTTCAAGTCCTGTTTGTCGCGGTATTGTTTGGTTTGGCTTTGGCAAAATCAGGTGATTTAGGTCGTCCAGTCACAGATTTTCTACAGCAGCTCACTACGCCAGTATTTACCTTAGTCGGTATGTTGATGAAGTTTGCGCCGATTGGTGCATTCGGTGCCATGGCCTTTACCATTGGTGCTTATGGGATCAGTTCAATCGGTAATTTGATGTTATTGATTGCGACCTTCTACATTACCGCTTTGCTGTTCGTGATTATTATTTTGGGCGCAGTGGCTCGCTATAATGGTTTCTCGATTATTGATCTGATTCGTTATATTAAAGACGAACTTTGGTTGGTACTCGGAACAAGCTCATCAGAAGCAGCATTACCGTCCTTGATGGCAAAAATGGAAAAAGCAGGCTGTGAAAAGTCGGTGGTTGGTCTGGTGATTCCAACGGGTTATTCATTTAACCTTGATGGTACCAATATCTACATGACATTGGCGGCATTGTTCATCGCCCAAGCCTGTAATATTGAATTAACCCTCACCCAACAAATCACGATTCTATTGGTCGCGATGCTGAGTTCTAAAGGTGCAGCAGGCATCACAGGTGCGGGCTTTATTACTCTGGCTGCAACCCTGTCAGTTGTTCCTGCAATTCCAGTCGCAGGTATGGCATTGATTCTGGGTATTGACCGTTTCATGTCAGAATGCCGTGCATTAACCAACTTGGTAGGTAATGCTTGTGCCACAATCGTGGTGGCAAAATGGGACAATGCCTTGGACAAAGAGCAACTTGACCAAGCCCTTAAATATGGTGTGGTTGAGAAGAAAGAAGTGTAATCTTCCTGAGATTCGGAAAAGCCTCCATGCTGTGCATGTGAGGCTTTTTTATTGGATGTCGTTTCAGTCCTGTAATAGCCGTAGCTTTTTATCTGGCTTCGTGGCAGCATTTCTCTCGCCATTCTAATTTCTATTGTCCTATGCAACTTTATTATTTTTATCGTCATAACAGTGAAAATACGATTTTTATCAGTGCGGAACAACAAACAGAACATACGCTTGAATTTTTATGGGTGGATAGTCTTCGACAAGATCTGGTGAATCATACAGAGGCTTGGCAGAAGAATATTTATGAGCATACGGGATTGGTACTGAATGAATTCCATTTGCGGGATTTACTCAATATTGAGCACCCTTGTGCATTTGATACCGTCGAGGAATATGACCTGTTGGTGTTTCGCAAACTGATTAGCCCAGACGACCAGATTTTGGCAAATGAGAATGCTTCAGAATCACATGAAAGTGTTTTTGGTTTGGCGACCACACCGATGAGTTTTATCTTAACACCTACGGTTTTGCTGAGTGTGAGAGAGCAGGGCAATCAGGCGGTAGAGAGCTATATTCAGCGTATTCAGACCATTATGGGACGACCGAGTACCGAGCAGAATAAACCACGTAAGTTAGCCAGCACCCCCGCAGATTTATGCTTACGCTTATTGAATAGCATGATTGATGGTTATCTGAATTTACGCACACCCTTAACCCGCCGGGTTGAATATTGGCAACAACAACTTTTACAGGGCAATCGTCGTTTTAAGCAATGGCATCAATTGTTCCATGAAGATATGGCCTTTCAGCAAATCGAAAATCTCTGCGAGGAGCAGATCGAAACCCTGCAGGAATTTAGAGATGAACTGGTCGATAATTATCATCATGTGGTCGGTGAACATAAGCACAAAGCGCAAGATATTCTGTTGGTACGTCTGAACGATTTGATGAGTCATGTTGAACGGGTGCAAAAGCATACCTTGCGCTTAAGAAATGCCATTCAATCGGCCATCGATTTGCATTTCTCTGCGATTGCCAATCAAACCAATGAAAACATGCGCATCTTAGCCATTATTACCGCCATCTTTGCACCACTGACTTTATTGACTGGGGTCTATGGTATGAACTTTGAGTTTATCCCTGGGCTGAAGTCACCTGTTGGCTTCTGGATCATGCTGGGTGTGATGCTGATGAGCACAGTATTTTTACTGTATTATTTTTATCGGCAGCATTTGGTTGGGCGCGGTGAGCGCAGTGTGATTGATTTACTGGCACAGCAGCATCGGCAGCGTAATTTTAATCTGTTGTGGTTTTTGGATTATGAACCGATTAAGCAAACGCTGAAAGAAGTGGAGAAAATGACCAAGCTGAAATAGGGATGGGCTTGGTCATTTACAGGATGGCTTAATGAAAATGCTTGAGCTGTTTACGCAGCTGTTGCACTTCATCGATTAAATCCAGCATCACCGCTACGGCTGATAAGCTTGCATCGAAGTCACGTTGTAAACGGTAAGCACGTCTAGCCCGACTGACATCTTCACCAATAAACTGATAGCTTTGCGGTTCCACAGAAATCTGCAAAATATCGTAATCAATCAGTTTTAACACCCAGTCGGTACTTTGACCGCATGCCTCAGCGAAGTGCTCAAGATCAAGTGCCAATTGTTCATCAATGATTTCAACTTGGCTATGACCGTCATATTGAATTTCTTTGTATTGAATGGTTGTCATGATCTTACTCCTTATGAGGCGCGAGGTCGGAATGAGGCAAAGGCATCGGCAAATTGTTGGTAGGCCTGTTGCTCTTGCTCATTGTGCACTGGCGGTAAAACAATATTAATAATCAGGTATAAATGTCCCGCAGTTTTGTTTGGAATGCCTTTGTCTTTTAAACGCAGTTGTTGCCCATTCTTGGCATTTTTTGGTAAGTTAACTTTGAGCTGCCCAGCAGGGGTACTGAGCTCGATGCTTTGCCCTATACCAGCTTCCCAAGGACTGACATCAATGGTTTGATACACATCGGCACCTTCGACACGAATTCTATCCGTGTCTTTGTATTGGATCTCAATGTATAGGTCACCATTTTCGCCGCCATTAATACCAATCTGACCTTGACCATTTAAGCGAATTTGTTGACCTTCCTTCATGCCTTTTGGAATTTTAACCTCTAAGGTTTTACGTTGTACCTCAGGTTCACCATAAACGTTATAAGTCGGGATCTGTAGGGTAATTTGTTGGGTTGAACCGTGATAGGCAATATCTAAATCAACTTGAATGCTGGCATGTTGATCTTCACCACGATAGCTACGTTGTTGACGCTGAGAGCGTTGCTGTCCTCCACCAAAGCCAGAACCAAAACGGCCAAATAAGTCCTCAAATCCACTAAAGTCAGCACCATCGCCTGAACTTTGGCGATAGAATTGTGAACCGTCAAAACCGCTTTGATTGCCTTGTCCAAAATTAGAGAAACCTTGTGGATGATCCAGCATCTGATCATATTCAGCTTTTTTGGTACTGTCACTCAACGTGTCATAGGCGACATTAATCGCCTGCATTTTGGCTTCAGCATCGGCTTCTTTGCTAATATCAGGATGATATTTACGTGCCAATTTTCGATAGGCTTTTTTGATTTCATCTGCTGAGGCGTCTCTTGAAACACCCAGCTCTTCATAATAATTTTTTGCCATGATCTATAATAAATATAATGATGTGTTTGTTTTATTATGAAACGAATCCAAGAGATTTCAATGGATTCGATTGTATAAGACTTGTTCTGTTTGGCTAAAAACTACATCGTTAAGGTTTTTAATGTGGACTTGATGTCGATTTTAAATAAAGGTATCGATTAGTCCATAGAGCGCGATCAAGACCAGTAAAACACCACATAGTCCCAGAATCTTCGGATAGATGCTGCTTTGAGATAGGCTACGAAAGAACAGATATACCAAAGACAGGGTTAGGAAATCCAAGACAATCCACGTCACAGTCAGTAGGCTTAAACTGAAATTGATATTCGATGAGATGTTAATAAACTGCGGGAAAAAAGCCGAAAAGAAAATAATATCTTTCGGATTGGAAATTCCTACGAGAAAGCCTTTTTTAAAGCCGCCACTTTGTGCAGATACGGTTTGGATAGCGGTTGGATGTGGTGCCTGAAGCACTTCTTTAATAATGCTATAACCCAGATAGGCAATATAAAGGCAACCTAATATGCGAATGGCTTTTAGGTAGTTTTCATCAATGGTGAGAAAACCCTTGAGAATGAGTACGGAAATAAAAATCAGGATTAAAGAGGCGAGGTTGGTTCCAAAAATTGTCTCTAGTGCTTTTTTATAGCCACCCTTAAGGCCAGCACTGGCGACCAAAATCATCACAGGACCAGGCGTGGCAATCAGTACAACCACACTGATGATAAACAGCAAGTATTCGAAGTAATTCATAAGTCAAATTTTAGGTCTATGTTATTGGGAGATTTGAAAATTGTTTTAGCGCATAGACCTTAATACAAAATAAAAAAAGACGGAAGTCCGTCTTTTTTATTTTTAACATTTAGTCAATTAACTTAAATGTTCACCGAACAAACCTAAAGCTTCTTCTGCTGTAAATTCATAACGTGTATTACAGAACTGACAATCCATTTGGATTGGGTTTTGCGCTTCCAGTGTTTCATGGACTGCAGTAACACCAATTTGGATCAAGGCATTGGCACAACGTTCTTTGGAACAAGTACAACCAAATTTTAACTGTTCGACCTCAGGCAAACGCACTTCCTCTTCGTTATACAAGCGATAGAGAATTTCATTTGCTGATAGATCAGTCAGCTCTTCCGGCTTAAGGGTTTCAGTGAGCATGGTCAAACGTGGCCATAGATCTTCATCAACCAACTTTTGCTCTTCTTCATCATTACGAGGAAGTAATTGAATCAATAGACCACCCGAACGTTGGTTATTGGTTGCCAATACAATGTGGGTTGGGATCTGCGCAGACAAATCGTAATACTGTGTCAAACAACCTGCCAAGGTCGGTTGATCAAGTGGAACGATCCCTTGATAGCGTTCGCCGTGTTCAGGTTCAATGTTGATGAACAGCACTGGGTTGGTTAAAGCCGCAAGCACAGTACGACTGTCGCTACCTTCAACGAAACGAGGATCTTCTTCGTAATCCGCCAATGCGCGAACTTCACCTAAATGGTTGCACTCAGCCATGGCCCATTTAAATGTTCCAGTTGCTTGGATCTGTAAGCTAATACGACCACGAATCTTGAGTGTACTGGCCAGTAAGGCTGTTGCACTGAGCATTTCACCTAACAGGCTTTGTACCGCAGGCATATATTCACGTTGCGCCAAAATAGTTTGAAGCGCTTCTTCTAAATGCACTACTTCACCGCGAACAGGGCAGTCTTCGATAAAAAAGCGTTGGCGTAAATCAGACATATTTTTCTCCAGTACCCCCTAAGGGGAAAACAAAGCAACGCTTTGCCTTGTAAAGCACTTCAGGCTTTATAAAAAGGTGCATGGTTATGCAGTCAATAATGGTGTCAGTTTGCTAAAACTCAAGATATTTCATTGAGTGAATTTGCATCACTTTGTGTGTTTTGATCATTGCTCAAGCGATCTGATCTTAAAGTTTTTGTGTTTTCAAACAAATACTCAAGCTCTGCAATCGCACTTGGATAGTTTTCAAGGACATCTTGTTGATCATGGGACCAATGTTGCTGCATGAGCAGCTTTTCATCTTCTTGTTTAAAGCGCTCAATTTGAATATGTGCATCTTCAACGGAGAGACCCGTTTCAATCAATGCCTGTTGTGCCATATTTAACGATGAAGCATAGGTTTCACGCCAAATATGTTGTACGCCTAAATCATTGAGTAAATGCGCATGATGGCGGTCACGTGCTCGTACAAACAGGGTTAAATCTGGATAGTTCAAACGTAGATGCCGCGCCAGATTCATACTGTCTTCAACATCATCAATTGCAACAATCAATAATTTGCAATATTCAATGCCTGCTGCACGTAAGTTCTCGACTTGGGTGACATCAGCATCAAAGAAACGATGTCCATATTGTTCAATAAAATCAGCATCGGGTTGATTGCTATCAATGACACTGAATTGTTTGCCTTGTGCGTGTAAGGCCCGTGCGATGACTTGTCCAAAACGGCCAAAGCCCAAAATAAGAATCGGGTGTTGAGGGACATCGTCAATCTGTACTGACACCCTCTTCTGCAATTTTGGTAAAACTTTTGAATCAAATAACCAATACAGCAGTGGGGTCATTAGCATTGAACCAAATACAATGAGTAAGGTCGGTTGCAGAAGATCTTTGGTCAGCAAGTTCTCGCTTTCTGCCAGTTTGAGTAAAATAAAACTGAGTTCACCACTTTGAGCCAAGATGATTGCAAACAGGGTACTGAGCTTGGCATGACGTTGTTGGTAATAGCTGATTGCTGTAACAACAGCAGCCTTGATCACAACTAAACCAAAGATTGATGCGATGATCAATAATGGTGTTTGGATAAGGGGTTGCAGTGAAAGCCCCAAGCCGATGGCCAGAAAAAATAGACCTGTTGCAGCATCTTTAAAGGGTTCAAGAATGCGTTCAACTTCACTTTTAAATTCTGTCTCTGCGAGTAATAAGCCTCCCAGAAATGCACCAATTAGAATATGGATATTTAAAATATCCATGATGAGGATGACAGAAAGAAAGACCAGTAAACTGAGGACAGGAATCAAATGAATACTGTGTTTACGGGCTAAAAAACGGAATGCCGGACGAACTAAATAGCGGCTGGCTAAGAATAATCCTGAAAATGTCGCGATGATTGCTGCAAAATAGGAAATGCCATGCCGTGTAGAAGCAGTGTCTTCAAGTAATGGAAATAACACAATCAAGATGACGGCAACAAAGGCTTGAAATTGCAAGGTTGCTAAAGTCGCTTGTCCTAATTTGTTATTGAGTTGCTGTTTTTTTTCTAGGAGTTGTAATGGTAAAGCGACTGCGGATAGCGCTAAAGCACATCCGAGAATCAGACTGGTTAGCACATCATTAAACAGTAAAAAACATGCGCCAATCACAACAAGAGTAATGATTAGGAGTTGTAATCCGCTGTTTTTTAGAATGCCTCTACGCTCGAGCCAAAGTTGTTGTGGTCGAAAAGCAAAACCGACAAATAACATGATTGCAATCATACCAAAATGTAGCAATTGCTCGATGAACTGTGGATCTTCAATCAGACCCGAAACACTGGAGCCAAGTAACAGTCCTGCAATCAGATAACCCAGAACAGTATTGGCGGCATAGCGTTTTGCTAATGGAACAAAAATTAAAGTCGCAGCCAGTAAAAAAATAATCGGTAGCAGTAAAGACATTGAATGCCTCAAATTTTTCTATTTTGTCTAGACTAACTCAAATGAGTCGTCCGTAAAAATATGATCTGAAAAGATGATATTGGAAAACGTTCGATGACTTGAACACGCTCAGGCTAAGCCTCTAACTAAACTCTTGCGGATCAACATCAATCGATAGCCTCAGTAGATGCTGGCGAGGTAAGTGTACGACGTGTTGCCACCATTGGCGCAAATAAAAATGCAGTTTTGCTCGATCGCTAGACAAAATCACCATATGTGCACGATAACGGCCTGCTTTACGTTCCATCGGTGCGGGAATCGGTCCCCAAATGTCGACTAAATCTCCAGCCATTGTCCGTAATTGTTGTGCAATATCCGCTAAGAATTGCTGACTATAATCTCGATCTTTAGATTCAACCCGAACCAATACCGCATAGCGATAGGGTGGAAGGAGTGCGATTTTACGATCAGCCAGCATTTGTTTGGCGACTGTACGGTAGTCATGCTCAATTAAAGTGGTCAACATCGGGTGATCGGGGCGTAGGCTTTGTAAATAGACACTGCCTTTATGCTCGCCTCGACCAGCACGGCCGGCGACCTGTACAATCAACTGTGCGGTTCGCTCAGGTGCACGTGGGTCGACACTGAGCAAGCCTGCATCAATATCTAAAATCGCAACGAGCGTCACATGTGGGAAATGATGACCTTTGGCTAGCATCTGTGTACCCAATAAAATATTGGGTTTATTTTGCTGAATGCGATCATAAATTTTCTGCCAGCTACCCACTTTGCTGGTACTGTCACGATCGACCCGAATCACTTCATGGTGTGGGAATAACTCTTGTAAGTGTTCTTCAAGTTTTGCTGTGCCTGCACCAATGGTTTTTAAGCTTTGTTTCTGACATGCAGGACAATGATCAGGCAGGCGATTGATGGTGCCGCAGTGATGGCAATGTAAATAATGATAGGGCTGTGAATGCAAAGTAAAATGCGCATCACAATGTGGGCAGTTGGCTTGCCAACCACAGCTTTCACACATCAGGATCGGTGCATAGCCGCGTCGATTTAAAAAGATCAGCACTTGTTCTTTACGCTCTAACGTATGCTTGATTTGTTCGATGAGCGTTTGGCTGAGTCCGTGCTTCTTTTTTGCGATTTTTAAATCAACCACATGCATTTTCGGCAGTACCGCCACGCCCGCACGTTGATTTAGTTCAAGCAAATGTAATTTGCCCGATTCTACCAAGTGATAACTGTCGATACTTGGTGTTGCAGATCCGAGAATGACAGGGCAGTTCTGTAAATGACCACGATATAGGGCTACATCACGGGTATGGTAGCGGAAACCTTCTTGCTGCTTAAAAGAGAGATCATGCTCCTCATCCAAGATAATCAAGCCAAGATGAGGGAGTGGTGTGTAAATTGCAGAACGTGTACCAATAATAATCGAGGCTTTACCCGTTTGCGCATGTTGCCATGCCTGTAAGCGTTTCGAGTCATTTAAGCCTGAATGGAGCAAGGCTACATCACAATGAAAGCGTGACTTAAAACGAGCGACCGTTTGTGGTGTCAGGCCAATTTCAGGCACCAGTACCAACACCTGTTTACCTTGTTTTAATACCTCATACATGACTTGCAAATAGACTTCAGTTTTACCGCTGCCGGTCAAACCATCCAATAAAAATGCTTGGTATTGATGCTGTGCTTTGAGGATCTGTTGAATGGCTTTCTTTTGATCTTCGTTCGGCGTCAAAGGTACTTGCGCCAGTTGCACAGGCGTTGGGGTGAAATCATGCGGTTCCAGACAGCACTCAACCAAGCCTTTTTTTTCTAATGCCTTTAAAGTTGCGGTTTCTACACCACTTAGATTGAGCACATTTTCAGTGGTACCGTGTGGATGCAGTTTAAGAACCTGATAAGCATCATATTGTTTTTGAGAGCGTTTTAATAAAGAGGCTGGGTCTTCATGTGCTGTGATCTTCCATAAATGAAACAGGATATCTAAGGCACGCCCTTGTCTTAATAAGCTGGGCAGGGCACTTTGCATTACCTCACCAATCGGGAATTGGTAATATTGTGCTGACCATGTCAACAAAGTTAAAACTTGTTGGTCTAGAATCGTTTCCTGATCGAGTAATTCTGTGATGGCCTTAAGTTTGAATTGTCCTGTAAATACTTCGTGAGGATCTACTTTTTCAGTAATAATTCCCACGAGGTTTTGCCGCCCAAAAGAAATGGCAACGCGTGCACCGATTTGTGCTTGTGCATATTGCTCAGCACTGACTGTATAGTCAAAGGTGTCATACACATAGACGGGTATCGCGACTCGAATACGGTAGAGAATAGCGTTAGAATTTTGGCTAGGCATATAGGCTTCATTCATGGGTAAAATGGCATGACTGCATGTCATGGAATTATGCTAAAGTGCGAAGTGTTATGTCGATGAATTTCTTGTGAAACGCTCAGGTTTCACTTCAAACACGGATGCAACGGTAACAACAACTATTTTGGGACAATTAGAACAGAACCATGCCTGCTTATCAATTTACCGCGCTTGATGCCTCAGGAAAGCAACATAAAGGTGTGCTGGAAGGGGATTCTGCACGCCAAATTCGTCAACAGTTACGCGATAAAGCATGGACACCCATTGCGGTCGATGCCGTTGAGCAAAAAGACAAACAGCAACAACGTTCATGGTTTAAAAAAAGCTTTAGTGCCTATGATTTGGCATTAATGACCCGACAGCTTTCTGTGTTAGTTGCTGCAGGTATTCCACTTGAAGAAGCACTACGTGCAGTGAGTAAGCAAAGTGAAAAATCACATGTGCAAAACCTATTAATCGCCGTACGGTCCAAGGTTCTAGAAGGACATTCACTGGCGAAAAGTATGCAGCAATCGGGTCGCTTTCCCGAACTGTATATTGCCACCGTTGCTGCAGGCGAGCGCTCAGGTCATCTTGATTTAATCTTAGATCAGTTGTCGGACTACACCGAAAATCGTTTTGCTATGCAGAAGAAAGTACAGGGTGCGATGATCTATCCGATTGTACTGATGCTGATGTCTTTCGGGATCGTGATGGGCCTGATGACCTACGTCGTGCCTGAAATCGTCAAAACCTTTGAACAAAGTAAAGAAGCCTTGCCTTGGATCACGGTTGCCTTGATGAAGGCCAGTGCCTTTATTCGGCATACTTGGATTGGCATGCTCATTCTTGCATTTATTGCCATTATTGTATTTACCCGTTTTTTAAGAACCAATGCGGGACATTATGCATTTGACCGATTAACACTCAGATTGCCACTATTTGGTAAACTTTCGCGTGGTATAAATGCGGCACGTTTTGCCAGTACCTTATCGATTCTGACCCGTTCAGGTGTGCCTTTGGTCGAAGCCTTGCGTATTGGGGCGGAAGTTAGCAATAACTGGGTGATTCGTGATGCGATTGAAGTGGCAATGGAGCGTGTAACAGAAGGTGGTAATTTGGCAACACAGTTGGAGCGTTGCGGTTATTTCCCACCAATGATGGTACAAATGATTCGAAGTGGTGAAGCGTCTGGTGAACTGGATCGTATGTTGGATCGTGCATCGACCATGCAAGATCGTGAGGTCACCACCTTTATTTCCACATTACTGGCGTTACTCGAACCCTTGATGCTGATTTTTATGGCAGCAATTGTATTGGTGATTGTGATTGCAGTAATGTTGCCAATTATTAATATGAACAATATGATTTAATGAGTGACATGTAAGAGATGAATATGAATAATTCAATGGATAAACAAAATGTTGGACGTAGCTTGAATCCTGCCACTCGAAGCATAGCTTCTCGTCTTGCGACCCGACCGAGCGCTGCTCGGTTTAATCGGGTCTCAGGATTTACACTCATTGAAGTGATGGTTGTTATTGTAATTCTTGGTGTTTTGGCAGCATTGATCGTTCCGAACGTGATGGGTCGTGGTGAAAAGGCCAAAGTGGATACCACCAGTATTACCTTAAAAGGTGTTGCGGGTGCTTTGGATCAGTATAAGTTGGACAATGGTCGTTACCCATCAATGCAAGATGGTGGTCTAGATGCGTTGGTGAACCAACCAGCAACAGCGAAAAACTGGTTGCCTGGTGGTTATGTCAAAGGTGGCTATCCAAAAGACAGTTGGGAGAATGATTTACAGTATGTGATCCCAGGTCGTGAAGGTCGTCCATTTGATTTATATTCGTTTGGCGCGGATGGTAAAGAAGGTGGCGAAGGCAATGATGCGGATATTTATTATCAGCCATAATGCTTTAATAAAATATCACTTCACTTTTGCATTAAATAAATAGAGAGTGAAGTGATAATGTTTCTTAATTCAATAAAACAACATAACTATTTGAAAAATATAAAATGAATAAAATATTGAATATGTGAGAGTTATAATAAGAATTATTCCCATATTTGATAGTTACAAGAAAAAGAAATTATGCAGAAAAATAGACTATTTCTTTAGATCAAAGCTTTGCATAATAAATTCAAGCCATTGAAAAATAAGATGTGGAGAAATCAGATGAAAGCATTCTTTATGTTGGATGAACTGAATCAGTTTCATTGGGCAATGCTTAAATCTGTATTGCTCATCTTAAGCCTATTACCCTTTAGTGAAGGTGCTTTAAGTTTGTGGCAAGCTTCAGAAGGAAGTAGTCAAATCATGATCGGCTTTTTTGCATTGAGTATGTTGAGTGCATGGTTTGTATTGTGTTTTTTAAGCGCCTTAAAAACCAGTGTTTGGGATAACCATGAGCTGATTTCTAAATATGAGCAGCTTGTATTTAAAGCCTACCGATATATTCCAATGCTGTTTTTATCGAGTCTCGTGGCGTATTTATCGGTACAATTATCGATTAATTTCTAAGCCGAAGATATTCAAAAAAACGTAGACTCAAGATCTACGTTTTTTTGGTCTAAATTTAAACTGGTCGCACCAAGAGCATTGTCATTTTACGCACGATAGGCAAGACCAACAGCAGCACAGGAAATGCGATCAGCCAAGAAATTCCCCATGCTGACATCCACGTTGCAAAAGAGAACTGCTCAAAACCCATACTTCTGAGCGTACTAATACAAGACACAATAAAAGTCATAATAATGGACAAGAAGAAGGGTAAAACAATGGATGCGTAACGATTAGGAATTTTTTGAAAATTAAAACTAGAAGATTTTGAACTCTGCATTTTTTACTCCGTAAACCAACAAACGCCAGTGCCTGATCAAAGATAAAAATATCTTGATCAAATAGCTCCAAGCTTTGTTGGAGATATGTTGGCACGTTGATTGACGTAAACGTTTACGGCTTTATGATCAGCAAAATTAATTTAGCATGAAGTTGCTCAATTGAAAATAAAAATAAGCGTATTTATTGAGTTGGATAGATTCGCTATGCTGCAAATGGGCTTAAATGAGAGAAAAGGAAAAAGCATGCAACAGATCGAATGGAATGACTTTACCAAGGTTGAATTACGTGTGGGTAGAATCATTCAAGCGGAAGTGTTTCAACAAGCGCGAAAACCCGCTTATATTTTGCAGGTGGATTTTGGTGAAGAGCTGGGGATCAGAAAATCCAGTGCACAAATTACCAAGTTGTATCAACCTGAGAATTTGATTGGAAAATTGGTGGTTGCTGTCGTGAATTTTCCGGAAAAACAGATTGGGCCGATTCAGTCCGAATGTCTGGTGACAGGTTTTCATAATGCAGACGGGGATGTCGCGCTTTGTGTCCCAGAGTTTGATGTTCCTCTGGGCACAAAGTTACTGTAATTTATCGACGTGATTTGAAGCTAATATCAACTTTACGTGGACGATAGATCCAGCCTACGATTAATAAAAGCAATGAGAAAATCAAGATCGGGTAATCACTTAAACGATTATAGAGAGTTTGCCCTTGCATGGCAGGTAATTCGCCACGTAACACGGCTTCTTGATCCATTGGCGCCTGTTTAACAATATGACCATGCTGATCGATAAATGCGGTCACACCTGTATTGGTGGCACGAATAAACCAACGACCATTTTCTTTGGCACGCATCTGTACCATTTGTAGATGTTGCCAAGGTCCAGCCGTCCCCGTGAACCAAGCATCATTCGATACGGTGATTAAGAAGTCACTATTAGCAGCATTACGACGAGTCAGGTTTGGATAGGCTACTTCATAGCAAATGGCGGCTGCCAGTGCATGACCTTTTACAGTCAGCGGTTTTTGATTGGCTTCACCGCGTGAAAAACCACTCATGCTGACATCGTTCTGCATCGCAGGCAGTACCCATTTCAGCATGCCTGACAATGGAATATATTCGCCAAAGGGTACTAAACGTTGTTTCTTATACAAGCCAAAGGAGTCGCTACCCGATGCCATAATACTGTTGTAATATAACGGCTCACCCACTTGCTGCGATTTGGCTAGATCCCAATAGGGAATACCTGTGACCCAAGCGCTATCGGTTTTCTTGGCTTGTGCCGACATTGCATCTAAGAACTCTTGAATATCGGTCTGGAACATTGGAATTGATGATTCAGGCCAAACAATCAGGTCACGGCCCCATTCTGCGCGCGTCAGAGTGGCATAGATTTCTAAAGTTTTAATCTGATATTCAGTCAGCCATTTCAGATCTTGCGGAATATTCCCTTGAATCAGTGAAACACTCAGCGGCTTTGCTGCTTTAGGCTGCACAAATTGAATAAAACCAGCGCCCCAAGCACCTAATACGAGAAGTGCAGAAGGAATGGCCCAGAACCAACGACGGTTTAAAATCTCAACCAAGGCACAGGCCAATACAATCACGACAAATGAAACGGCATAGACCCCGAATAAAGGTGCATAGCCATCGAGTAAGCGTTCAGTGAAGGCATAACCTGCAAATAACCATGGGAAACCTGTGAATACCCAAGTTTTTGCCCACTCAAATAACACCCAGAGTGGCGCGAAAGTCAGCGGTGTTTCTGGGAAAAAGCGACGATACAACCACGTTTGAAATGCGGTAAATAAGCCCATTGCGGCTGCCATAAAGACAATCATCAAAATGCTTAGAAAGGCATTGGTATCGCCATAGGTATGGATTGAGGTATACAGCCAGAACGCGCCGACAAACCATAAACCAAAACCATAGGCCCAACCGAGCGCAAAAGCTTGGCGTGGGCTACGTTGACGCAATACCGCATATAATAATGCAGGCGACAGAATCGCAAGCCACCAAAAGTAATAAGGGGCTAAAGCCAAACTAAAGATTACACCTGAAATTAGTGCAATCAACAGTGGAAAAATAAAAGGAAGCTGAGTGTGTGTTTGAGATGGATTTAACAGCTTCTCAAAATAGGTTCTCATTGACGGACAGCTCGAATCAGATGGATAGTGCGTGCATCTGCTTCAATAATGGTAAATTGCCAATCGCCAAGCTCAATGGTTTGACCTTGTAAATCGCTCACTAAACCAATCTCTTGCAGCAGTAAACCGCCCATAGTTTCAACTTCATCGTCAGAAAAATCTGCATCTAAAATAGTGTTGAAGTGTTCGATTGGTGTAAGTGCCTGCACAATCCAAGTATTGGCTGTGGTCGGGTCATTGTCTGGGACGATATACAGTGCTTCTTCATCTGCAATATCGTGCTCATCTTCAATTTCACCGACAATCTCTTCGAGAATATCTTCGAGGGTAACCAAACCAGAAGTCGAGCCATATTCATCGATAACAATCGCAATATGGGTTTGGGTATTTTTCAACATGCGCAACACTTGGTCTGAACGTGCACTTTCAGGTACAAATACAGGCTGACGCATCAATGAACGAATATCGACTTTGACATTGCGCTCGGTTAAGAAGGGCAATAGATCTTTTGCTAATAAGATACCAACGACATTATCCGTTTGATCCGCAGAGAATACTGGAAAGCGTGAATGTGCAGAATCAATCAACACATGCAGAATATCAAGTAATTGATCATCTTCCTGCAAACTGATAATCGCTGTACGCGGCGTCATGACTTCTCGAATCTTGGTTGCTGGCAGATCGAGAACACCCTCAAGCATAGCAACAGTATCTGGCTCTAAAAAGCGACGTGAGTCTTGAACTAACTTGAGTAATTCATCGCGGGTTTCAGGTGCGGTACCTAACCATTTTCTTAAGCCACGCATACCCCACGATGGACTGGATTCCTCGACCATGATCTTTCCTAAAGACTCTCTATATCAATTAGATGATTTTCATCATACCGAAGATAAAGCGGATATGCATCAATAATACTATGTAAAAAACGTACAGTTTTTCAAAACACTGTTGATGATTTTTATTTGAGCGGGTTATGCTAAAATGTGAATCTTCGAATATTTGAGTTTTATGATGTCTGAACAACCAAAACTTCCTGCTGTTCAAATCAATACGCGAGGTTTACGTTGCCCTGAACCTGTGATGATGTTGCACCAAGCCATTCGCAAAGCCAAGTCTGGCGATGTGGTTGAGGTACTTGCTACAGATCCGTCTACATCATGGGATATTCCAAAGTTTTGTATGCATCTCGGACACGAGTTGGTGTTAAAAGAAGAAAGCCAAGATGAAAATAGCAATACGGAATATCGTTATTTGGTGCAGAAGGGTTAACTGTCATTTCAGCCAAATAAAACAAAAGCATAAAAAAATCCGAGTCTAAACTCGGATTTTTTATTTTGAATTACATATTCGGATAGTTTGGACCACCGCCGCCTTCAGGGGTTACCCACGTAATGTTTTGTGATGGATCTTTGATATCACAAGTCTTACAGTGGACACAGTTGGCTGCGTTGATCTGGAAGCGTTTAGAACCGTCATCATTTTCCATGATTTCGTAAACACCTGCAGGGCAGTAGCGTTGAGCTGGCTCATCCCATTTCGGTAAGTTCACGTTCACTGGAATTGAAGGATCAGTTAACTTCAAATGAGCAGGCTGGTTTTCTTCATGTACGGTATTGGATACGAATACAGAAGATAAACGGTCAAAAGTTAACTTGCCATCTGGTTTTGGATAGTTTGGCTTAAACGTAGAAGCATCCACTGTTTTAAGCACGGCAAAGTCTTGTTTAAGATCATGCAAAGTGAATGGCACTTTAAAGATGTTTTGATCGATAAAGTTAAATGCACCACCAATCCATTGACCGAACTTATGCATCGCTGGACCAAAGTTACGCGAGCTATATAACTCTTCTTTTAACCAAGAATTGTTATATTTATCTGTGTAAGCAGTTAATTCTTTATCGAAGTGGTCTTCGCCTTCAAGCACACGTGCAATCGCAAGATCGCCACCTTTGGCAACACCCGCCGCAATCGCTTCAAAGACTGCTTCACCACACAACATGCCTGATTTCATTGCAGTGTGTGAGCCTTTGATTTTTGCGAAGTTCAAGAAACCAGCATCATCACCAATCAAGCAACCGCCTGGGAAGGTAAGTTTAGGTAAAGCATTGAAGCCACCTTTCACAACTGCACGAGCACCGTAAGAAATACGTTTGCCGCCTTCAAGGAATTGCTTGATAGTTGGGTGTGTTTTCCAACGTTGCATTTCCATGAATGGGTACATGTGTGGATTTTCATAAGATAAATCTACGATCATGCCCATGGTAACTTGATTGTTTTCTGCGTGGTATAACCACCAACCACCAGTAGAACCTGTTTCAGACAAAGGCCAACCAGCGCCATGCATCACTAAACCTGGTTTGTGTTTTGCAGGATCAATTTCCCAAAGTTCTTTAATCCCGATACCGTAATGTTGCGGATCAGCATCTTTATCTAGATTGTATTTGGCAATCAGGCGCTTACCAAGGTGACCGCGGCAGCCTTCAGCAAATAATGTGTATTTGGCATGAAGCTCATAGCCAGGCGTGAAGTTATGGGTTGGCTCACCATTTTTGCCAATCCCCATATCACCTGTTTGGATGCCTTTTACCGTACCATCTTCATGGTAAAGCACTTCAGCAGCAGCAAAGCCTGGGAAGATTGAAACTTCAAGTTCTTCTGCTTTTTGACCTAACCAACGCACCACATTACCTAAAGAAACCACATAGTTTCCTTCATTGTGCATTGATTTAGGCACCATCCAATGCGGCATTTTTTGTGCTTTGCTATCAGACAGTAAGAAATATGTTTCGTCACCCGTTACAGGGACATTCAGTGGCGCACCTTCTTCTTTCCAGTTTGGAAATAATTCGTTCATGGCACGTGGTTCAAGTACAGCACCAGAAAGGATATGCGCACCTACTTCAGAGCCTTTTTCAACAACACATACAGAAAGATCAGGTAGGTTGTTTTCAATCGCTAATTGACGAATTTTAATCGCAGCAGATAAACCCGAAGGTCCTGCGCCAACGATCACTACGTCAAACTCCATCGCTTCACGTTCGATGTGTTCCATGTAGGACTCCTCATATTTTTAAGGGTGGCAACCGTAATATTGCGATTCGGTGCTGCCATGAGTGTTCTGAATTGCCGAACACAAATGATAGTATGTGCTCGCAAACGTTTGGGCTAGTATAGTTTTAAACCTTGGTCTCGCCAATTGGCTGAGCGGTCATATTTTCTCGTCATCAAGGCATAAACTATGATAAATGAAAATGATTCTCCACAAAACCCTTTAGAAAATCAGGGAAAAATCATGTTTTCTGATGATAAAAACTTAATTGACATTGCACAATACATAAAAGATGTACAGCAAAGTCACAAAAGGTCAATTCCCCCATTGGAGCAGTGGCATCCAAAGCATTGCGGCAAAATGGATCTACGCATAAAAGCCAATGGCGAATGGTGGCACGAAGGTCAATTGGTCAAACGACAAGCGCTACTCGACCTGTTTAGCAAAGTCTTGTGGAAAGAAGATGGCAAATTCTATCTTAAAACCCCAGTTGAACAGATTGAAATTGAAGTCGAAGATGAGCCTTTGCTCGTTAATCAGGCAGATCAGGTGGAAATCGAAGGTAAAACCTATTTGCAGCTGACGACGATCAATCAGGATGTGGTGATTGTTGATGAGCAACATCCCATTTTTATGCGTGAATATGACGGTGAGTTAAGGCCTTATGTACATGTTCGCTTTGGTATGAATGCCTTGATTCAACGTCAGAGTTTTTATCATCTCGTGAACTATGGCAGTTTGTCTGAAAATGCGCAGGGCGAGACGGTTTTAACACTAAAAAGTGGTGATTTGGTCTTGCATTTGAGCACCTGAGGTTTAAGCTTAAAAGAGCGAATAAACCAATGCCTAAGTGTGTATGACAGCTGTTCAATCGATGCCTCTTTTACTCAATCCTATGCCACATGCGTCATCAGATGCGCCTATTGGTGTCTTTGATTCAGGGGTAGGTGGATTGTCGGTTGCGCAGGAGATTGCCCGACATTTACCCAATGAGCGGATTATCTACTATGCAGATACGGCACATGTCCCGTATGGGGCACGTAGCGATCAGGAAATCCGCCAGCTCACCGCTCAAGCGATTGAATGGCTGTATCGTCAAGGCTGCAAAATTGCGGTAGTCGCATGTAATACAGCTTCGGCATTTAGTTTGGATTATTTACGTGACCATTATGGTGAACGATTTCCAATTGTTGGTTTAGTGCCTGCATTGAAACCCGCAGTGATCCAAACCCAGTCAAAAGTTGTAGCAGTACTGGCGACACCTGCAACCTTTCGCGGTCAGTTGATTAAAGATGTCATCGCTAAATTTGCGGAGCCTGCTGGGGTTAATGTTTTAACAGTGACGAATTTAGACTTGGTGCCGTTTGTAGAAGCGGGTCAGGAGATGAGTCAGGCGTGTTTAAATGTCTTGCAACAGATACTTCAACCTGTGGTTGAGCAGGGGGCTGATTATTTAGTGTTGGGATGCACGCACTATCCATTTCTAAAACAAGCGATTCATCAGATTTTTGCAGAAAAATTAAAATTAATTGATTCTGGACAAGCAGTTGCACGACAAACAACCTATATTTTAATTAAAAATGGGTTATTATGTGACAAATTGCGTCATAATATTACACGTATTGAATGTTATGTCAGTGGTAACAATGCTGTCGCACTGCAATCAGTCCTTCAGCACCTTATACCAGAACAATTAACATGGAAAGTTAGAAATTTGGACGATCTAGGTGTTTCTCATATCTAAATTGAGCCAGTTTTATATATTTTATTGGGGTTAGCTGTTAATAAAAATCAAGATGCATACTTGATATTATTGATAAATGAATTGGGGCTTCGCCTATGCAAGATACTCGTTATCAAGTCTTTATTTCTACCTCTGGCAATGAAATGCAACCAGAGCGAGCGGTTTTGGCACAAACTCTTGTGGGAATGGGATTCCTGTCTTGGGGTTTAGAGCAACGTACGCCTTTAAGTACCTCGATTGCCCGTCGTCAAATTGATGATTGTGATTATGTGGTGATTCTGTTGGGTAGCCAATATGGCGAGCAGTCGGTTTCAGGTGTGGGTTATATGCATCTGGAATATATTTATGCGATGACCAAACAGAAGCCAGTCATTGTATTTATGCATGAAGATCCGGAATCGCGTGATACAAAATTGCATGATCATAAATCTGAGTTAAAAGAAAAATTTAAAGAGTTTAGAAAGCAGCTTCAACATGAAGTTGACCAAGTCTTTTGTTATCGCACATTAAGAGATTTAGAGTTGGCAGTGCGTTCAAGTATGCCGCAGATGTTAGAGCGTTATCCTGTCGTGGGTTGGGTGCGTCCGCAAAACACACAGGTACTACGTGATGAAATTGATGCATTGCGAGCCAAAGTCAAACAGCTGGAAACAGAGCTCGGTAATCGTGAAACAGATCCATTGACCAATGTTGCTAAAGTTTCGATGCATGAACTGTATTCTTTTGAGTACCGCATGCATGCTTATCAAGATGGTAATTTCAAAGAAGTTAAACCGCATCGTAAAATGACGTGGGCACAATTACTGAATGTTTTGGGCTCGGCTTTTGTCATTCCAACACCTGAAGAATATTTTTCTAAACGCATGAATGAATATCTAAATGAAACGGGTTTGGAGGATGCACGCAAAGAGATGCCAAGAGCACATGCGGTTTCTCGTGCTCAAGTCAATATTCGGGCGTTGCATGAAATTAAATTGCAGATGCGTCAAAATGAATGGATCATGCCGACAGGACGTGATGATCGTCAGCGTATGCTGTGGCAACTGACAGCAAAAGGGCAGAAATTATTGGAAAGTAATGTTTTGGACAGTAATCGGGTTTTTCAATTTAAGACCATGCATTAATCCAATTTAGAAAAAAGCCTTAAAACTGCTAAAGTAATTGAATGAACTCAATGAAAAGCGGATGCGGTCTATGTTAGCAACACAAAAACCAAAAGTGACTGTGATTCTGGCCAATCTTGGTACACCAGATGCAGCCACTGTGCCAGCAGTAAGACGCTTTCTAAAGCAATTTTTGTCAGATACGCGTGTGATTGAAATTCCCAAGTTGCTTTGGTGGATCATCCTGCACTTATTTGTTCTGACCTTTCGTCCAAAACGTGTGGCTGAAGCTTATGCTTCGGTTTGGTCAAATGACTCGCCAATGCGTGAAATTGTATTGGAACAAACACTGCTGATTAAGCAGCGTCTACAAGAAGAAAATCATCAGTTTGAGCTTAGCGTTGTCCCTGCAATGACCTATGGTCAACCCAGTATTCATGATGTACTTGATCAACTGGCGCAAACGCCACAAGAGCAAGTCATTTTACTACCCCTGTTCCCACAATATTCTGCGACCTCAACTGCACCTTTATACGATGCCTTTGCCAAATGGATTCCGCAGCAGCGCCACTTGCCAGGCATTACCCTGATTAAGGATTATTATCAGCATCCTCTGTTTATACAGGCATTGGTAGATAGCATATTAAACTATCAATTGCAGCATGGAAAACCTGAAAAATTACTCATGTCGTTCCACGGTATTCCTCAGCCTTATGCCGATAAAGGTGATCCTTATGCTGATCGTTGTCGAATGACTGCGCGTCTCGTTGCGGAGGCTTTACATCTGCAAGAGCATGAATGGGCGATTAGCTTCCAGTCAAGATTTGGTAAGCAAGAGTGGGTCAAACCGTATACCGACCAGCTATTACAACAATGGGGTGAGCAAAAAGTACAGTCTGTGCAGGTGATTAGCCCTGCATTTTCAGCTGATTGTCTGGAAACGCTGGAAGAGTTGGCAATGCAAAATAAAGAGATTTTCCAGCATGCAGGTGGTGGCGACTATGCCTATATTCCTGCCTTGAATGCAGATCAGGCGCATATAGATTTGCTTGCCAGTCTGGTTCAGGCTAATCTTGATGCACTCACTCATACCTTAGCCCATCGTTAAATCGACGCTTTATTTCGCCAGAGGTTTCTATGCTACAAGTCAAAATTGTCCCTGTTACTGCATTTGCCCAAAACTGCTCAATCCTGTGGGACAGTGAAAGCAAAGAAGCGATTTTGATTGATGCGGGTGGTGATGCTGCGGTACTTAAAAAAGAAGTAGAAAGCTTGGGTTTAAAAGTGAAAGCACTATGGTTAACCCATGGACATCTTGATCATGCAGGTGCAGTCGGTGAGTTGGCTGATGCGTGGAAGATCCCTGTGATTGGTCCGCACAAAGAAGACCAATTCTGGTTGGATATGATTCAGGAAGTCTCTGCTCGTTATGGTTTCCCAATCCCACAACCTGTAAAAGTTGATCAATGGCTTGAAGGTGGCGAAGTATTAAAGCTGGGTGATGATGAGTTTGAAGTGCGTTTTGCGCCAGGACATACTCCAGGGCATGTGATGTTCTATAACGCCAAACATGGCTTGTTGTGGACTGGCGATGTACTGTTTAAGGGTTCGATTGGGCGTACAGATTTCCCAAAAGGCAATCACCAGCAGCTGTTAGATTCGATTCAACGTGAATGCTTTAGCCTGCCAGATGAAACGCAATTTATCTCAGGTCATGGTCCGATGAGCACCATCGGTTATGAAAAGCAATTCAATCCTTTTGTGGCAAGTAAAGCGGGTTAATTCGGTATTGAGCCTGTGTATAAATCAGTGTTTATACACAGGCTAAGCCTGTTTTATTGCTGACTAAATGCTTTCTAGCCATTTTTGATTGGCTAAGTTCAAATCAAAATTCAAACTATTACAAATACTTTGTAAATCAAAAGATGCTTTATCTTCTGGGATCTGAATCAAAATTGGTAGACGGGTAATACCATTGTCTCCTGTTGGGAAGGCATAATGCCGTTCTTTATGATTGATTGAAATCAATGATTCAAACTCTAAATACACGATCAAGGAAGGAAAACGCCGTTGAATACGAATAATTTCCTGATGCGCATGTCTTTTGATTTGCGTGGTTTTTTCTTTTAACTTGATAATATTATCTTTAATTTTCTGAGGTTTATTCAGTAGCTTACTGAGAAATGACGCGCTTTGTTTGAGCTGGCGTTGATTTTCCTTTAATTCGGAAAATGCATCTTTATATTCTTGTAAGGAGCTTGCGCTGAGATCTTTGAGAATATTGGTTGGTTCCAGTGCTTCTGCGTGGTGTTTTTTCCAATCCTCATACGAAAATACAGTAAACACATCGGCATGTCGTTTTTGCAATAAGGTGGCGTAGGATTTAAGTCGCGCGATAAATAGATTGACCTGTTTATTTAAGATAATTGAAGGTTGTGATTGAAAGGCAATAAAATGGCTAATCAGATCATCCAAGGTTTGTTTGACGCTAATGTAAAGATAATGACATTCATCACTATGATGCACTGCATGTTTTAAAGCATCTGCGATCGGTTCAAGAATATTGCGACAGAGTTTCTGTTCAAAATCAATTAGTCGTTGTTCAACTAGCTTCTCAATAAAGACGCCGTGGGGATTGAGTGGTTCCATCAAAAAGGGAATCAGGGTTTTATTGGCATAAAGCTCGATATGACGAACAATATCAGAGACATAGTGATTGACTTGTTTATCAATCGTAATGATGTGATCCATTTGCCATCGGAATTGCTGATGCTGTGAGTCATCTTCGATTTGGTCTAAAGCTAAAAAAGCAGCATTGAAGTAAATATTTTCACAAGCTTCAAATTTTTCTTCCTGCAAAAAGCGTCGAATTGAAAAAGTATTTGCGATACCTTCTTTGCTCGGTGCGAGTGCAAAGATATATTGAGACGTTTTAACAATATCAAGCTGTTTTGTTTTTTGCTGTTGATATAAAAAATATTTAAGAATATGTGGCTTTTCTTCGCGTAACTGATGAGAACGAATAATATTAAAGGAATATTTGAGTAGCTGTTGTTTCAAAAATACTTCAGTAATAAAGGTTTTGATGACATCTGTATTGATATGTCTTTGATTGGCGGGTAATTGAATGACTTCTTTCTGCAAAATGATATGTGCAGAGGCATAGATGAATTCTTTTAACACCTGTTTTTTCTGTTCTTGTAGATCAAAGTCATCTTCTGTATTGATGCGGTTAATCTGATCGAGCATATTCTCTAAATAGTCGGAGATGGCATAGATATCTTGGTATTGTTTTAATTTTTCCAAAGAATTGGCAATGCTTTTGACTAACACTTTCATGGGCGCATCTTGAATTTTTTCTGCCAATAGATGGATGTCATGCTTGGCAAGATAACAAAAACTGTGCTCTTTTCGATTCCAGTGAATCTTTTTGAGTTGCAAAATCTGCTGACAGATATTTTCATGGTCTTCAGCAGTGCAGGTGGAAAAAAGTGTTTGTAAACTGAGCTGCCAATTGGCATCTAGATTTGGATCAATTTGAGTGACTAAAACCCTGAGCTGATAAGGAATAGATTGATTCATTATTACATCCTAGTAAGTCTAAATATTTTTATTAAACAAACTGATCCCTATAAAATTTTGATTAAGGTTGGACCAGTATGAGATATAAGTTGTCGTGAGTTATTTGCTATTTTTATTCATTACAATGTTTGAGTTAAGATTTGCATAAGGTCAAAAAAAAGTAAATTACTGTGATGTAATTCACATATCTAAAATGTGTAAATTTTTATTAAAATGCATCAATCTGGATTGGGGAAAAACTTTCTAATGGTTGAAAGAATGAAGATGATTAATCTTCATAATCATCTTCATTGCGTTTTTGATCTGCTTGTGGCGCATCCTGAGTCGGGAGTTTGTATTCATCACTGGCCCAAGCACCGAGATCAATCAATTTGCAGCGTTCCGAACAGAAAGGACGAAATTGATTACCTTCCCAAGTGCTGGCTTCACCGCAACGCGGGCAGGGGAATGTACGTGGCATAGAAAATTCCTAAAACAAAGAGGGTTTGTTGACATTTCAACCATGCATTGCGTTATTAGCTAAAACGACATAAACAAGGCATGAAACGTAGACAATGGCGATTCCCTTGTCAAGTTTCATAACGAAGTTTAGGGAGGTTTTAGCCATAACCCTATGGGACAGGAGCATTTTTTGCTGCTACTGTGTTATGACTTATTTATTTAGAATAGCTAAACTTCATAAGTCATGCCTTGCATCAGCTAAAAAATGCTCTCTGTCGCAAGCATTTGTGAAATGTTAACAAACCCTAAATAGATTAGGCAAAAGTAAGGTGAGTTGTTAGACTTATGCCGATTTCTAGATAGTTTGATGAGATTATGTCGATTCGTCAATTTCAAGCACAACGTATGCAAGCCCCTCGTGATTTTATAGCCATTCCCAATACGCCAATCTGCGTTGAAATTGGGGCCGGAAAAGGTAAACATGCCTTATTGTTTACTGGGCAAAATCCGCACACCACGTTGTATGCAATTGAGCGAACCAAAGAAAAATTTGTGGCAATGCAGAAACAGCATCAATTAGAACCACGTGAATATTTAAATCCGATTCATGCCGATGCATTGCCGTGGGTGGTGCATGCTTTATTCCCTGCACAAGTCGAACAATTTTTCATTCTCTATCCGAATCCAGAACCGCATAATCCAGCGCAGCGTTGGCTGAATATGCCATTCTTTGAGTTTCTACTCTCTCGTCTTCAGCCGAATGGCACAATTACTTTGGCGAGTAACATTCCTGAATATATTGATGAAGCAGAACAGCAATTGATTGAATTGTGGAAGCTGCCGCATGAAAAGCAAAAAATTGCAGCAGATTCTGCACGAACCCATTTTGAAATCAAATATTTAGGGCGTGGCGAGTTGTGCCAACAGTTGATCATTCGAAAACCAGAAGGCTATGCAACCCGCTTTGATGATTTTGAACCGTTACAAGGTCAAAACGCTCAAGAGCAAGCTGATGCCTAAGCGTGTTGCAATTATTGGTGCAGGCCCAGCAGGATTGATGGCTGCTGAAGTTCTAAGCCAATATGACTATGAGATTGACGTGTTTGAACAGAAACCTTCCGCAGCACGTAAGTTTTTAATGGCGGGTAAAACAGGTTTAAACATTTCACATGCTGAGCCTGTCGATACGTTTATACAGCGCTATGACCATGCGGCATGGTTGGGTCCTTGGGTCAAGCAATGGGATGCGCAGTGGATTCAGAACTGGATGCAAGGACTTGGTATTGAATCTTATATCGGTAGCTCTGGTCGAATTTTCCCGATTGAAATGAAAGCTGCCCCCTTACTTCGTGCGTGGTTAAAACGCTTAATGGCCGATGGGGTGAAGTTCCACTATCGTCATCGTTGTGTGGATTTATCTGAAAATCAACTCACGATTGAGAACCAAACCCAGCGCTTTAGTGCAACTTATGATGCGATTATTTTGGCCTGTGGTGCAGTATCATGGTCGCAGTTAGGCAGTGATGGTGCATGGCAGCAATGGCTCTCAAAAAATGAAATTGAGCCTTTCCAAGCCAGTAATGCTGGTGTGCTGAAAACATGGTCGCCGTTCATGCAGGCGTGCTTCGGTCAGCCGTTGAAGCGTGTTAATGCATGGGTACAATCCGAACAGCAAACCCATGGGGATATCATCATTACTCATTACGGCTTTGAGAGTGGCGTGATTTATAAACTGGGTCGTGATCTCAGAGCACAGCTTGCCCAAAAAAAGCGTTTACAATTACATCTGGATTTACTGCCTGATGTCAGCATTGATCAATTAGGAAAGAAATTACAGGGCAATAAAAAGCAGTCTTTGACCAATCTCTGGCGTAAAGCAGGATTGGACAATGTCAAAATTAATCTGCTTCGGGAAATCGTCGAAAAAAGCTTGTGGTCAGATGCCAAGCAAATGGCGCAGCAGATTAAACAGCTCAGTATTCCTTTGGTAGGCTTTCGCCCGATTGAGGAAGCCATTAGCTGTGCGGGTGGGGTGAAGCAAGAGGTGTTATCTCCACAACTTCAATTAAACTCTAACCCTTATGTATTTTGCTGTGGTGAAATGCTGGATTGGGATGCACCAACGGGTGGCTATTTGCTGACAGCCTGCTTTGCAACTGGGCGAGCCGCTGGAGAGGGGGTACATCACCGATTAGAGTGTGCCCCGACAAGATAATGTTTTTAAAAGCGTTATTTAAAATTTCTGTATTTTTCATGTTCTAAATCATCTTATTCTTATCGATTGGCGAGTTTTTTGCAGTGTTGATGTTTATCTTTTTATTGATGAATGTTCAATGTTGCAAAAGTTCAAGTCCAGCCTATTTGCTCAAGTTGTTTTTGCATTAATTCTCGGTATTGTTATTGGGGTTAGTTTTCACGATTTTTCTTTAGCGTTAAAACCATTCGGGGATGGCTTTATTGCGCTGATCAAGATGTTGATTGCGCCTATTGTTTTCTGTGTGGTTGTTCTGGGAATTTATGGCGCAAATGACATTAAAAAAATGGGAAAAGTTGGTGCAAAAACAATTTTATATTTTGAAGTGGTCACCAGTATTGCACTGATTTTGGGGATTGTGGTTGCCTACGTATTCAAACCTGGTGTCGGGATGAATATTGATATCACCAAGCTAGATGGCAAAGATTTAAATGTTTATACCGAACGTGCACATAGCATTAGCTCGGGATCAGACTTTTTACTCCATCTTATTCCTAAAACATTTGTAGATGCGTTTGCCCGTGGTGATATTTTACAGGTTCTGTTGATTGCGATTTTATTTGGTGTCGCCTTATTACTGATCCCAAAACATTTAGCAGAACTGGTTTGCAAGGCAATTGAAGCATTTTCTGAAGTGTTTTTTAAAATGATGGCTTTGATTATCCGTCTAGCTCCAATCGGAGTATTCGGTTCGGTTGCGTACACCACCGCAAAATTTGGAGTGGATTCGCTGATCCAGCTTGGTTATTTAGTCTTGTTATTTTATGTGACGTGTACTCTATTCGTGCTGATTGTTTTGGGTGGAATCCTGAAAGTTGCAGGTTTAAATATATTCAAATTTCTCAATTATTTTAAAGCCGAGCTTTCCATCGTATTGGGAACAGCATCTTCTGATTCTGTACTGCCTCAGATCATGAAAAAGTTGAAAAATTTAGGGATCAAGGAATCAACCGTAGGCTTGGTCATTCCGACAGGTTATTCTTTTAATCTGGATGGATTCTCTATTTATCTAACGCTTGGGGTGATATTTATTGCACAAGCCTGCAATATTGATTTATCCATGCATGATCTACTGGCAATTTTATTGGTTTCTTTAGTGACCTCTAAAGGTGCGCACGGTATTCCAGGTTCAGCTCTAGTTATTTTGGCGGCAACTTTATCCGTCATTCCGAGTCTTCCAACCATTGGTTTGGTTTTGTTGTTGTCAGTAGATTGGTTTATAGGGATTGTACGCGCGTGTACCAACTTGATTGGAAACTGCGTGGCAACGGTTGCAATTGCGGATTGGGAAAAGGATATTGATCATGCACGTGCTCAAGCAGTATTAAGCCAAAAGGTTTAACTGCGGATTATTGCAAAGGATTGTCCGAGTAAATTGACATGTTCTGAATAAATACCATTTGTAATTTGCATGGGGATGAGATCTAGCCTATATTTTTAGTGGAAAAATCATCAAAGGAATGTGCAATGTCTCAGATCTCGCCTATATATCGTGGCAGTTGTTTATGTGATGGGATTCATTATGAGATTCATGGCGACATTGGCGAGATCATACAATGCCATTGTCAGCGTTGCCGAAAAGCCAATGGCACGGCTTATGCGACCAATGCACCGATTAGCAGTGCAGCTTTTAAAATTACTCAGGGTGAAGAGTTGGTTAAAAAGTTTGCTGCATCGGGCGTGTATCGCTGGTTCTGTGGTGAATGTGGCTCTCCACTGATCAGTTCGCGCGATGCACAGCCTGAGCTTTATCGCTTAAGAATAGGGACGTTGGATACACCTTTGCAGCAAAAACCAAGCATGCATATTTTTGCGGCTTCCAAAGCCGAATGGGATTGTATTGCCGATGATTTACCGCAATATGCTGAACGTCCCTAAATTGGACGTGTTGTTATCATGATTTTTGCAACGTCTGATTTAGATGCCAATGAAATCTATCGCTTGCTGGTTGGAGGGATTACGCCTCGACCCATCGCATGGATTAGTACCCTGTCGGCAGATGGGGTTGCTAATATTGCCCCGTATTCCTTCTTTAATGTCGCCAGCTGTAATCCGCCTATTCTGTGGTATTCACAAGTCAATCCAAGAAATGGGCAAGATAAAGACACCATCAGAAATTTAATTGCGACCAAAGAATGTGTGGTGCATATTGCCAATACTGACCTGCTTGAACAGATGAATTTATCCTGTGCTTTATTACCCCCAGAGCAAAGTGAATTTGAGTTTGCTGAGATTGAGTCTGAACCAAGCCATGCGGTCGCAGCCTTAGCGGTAAAGCATGCGCCTGTGCGTTATGAATGCCATTTAAGAGAGGTGATTCAACTCAGTAGCCTACCATCGGGAGGTACTGTGGCCTTATTGGATGTGAAATCAATTTATGTTGATGATCGACTTTGGGATGGGCAGATGATTGATCAGCAACAACTTCAAAGTGTCGGCAAAATGGGTGGAGATTTTTATAGTTTAAGTACCGACTTACGGAAATTGTCGCGTCCTTGAATGGTAAAAAATGAAAGAAAAAAGGAGGTGTTGAGCCTCCGTTTTATTTTGTAATAAACGCTTTAGGTGAAGACTTAATCATGATGACGTTTGGCTTGTGATGTGGCAACGCGTGAGTTCCAGTGACACATGATTTCTGTTACTGCTGCATCTAAACAGGCACCAGAAACTCCGTCACGCGCTTGTATGGATATGCCAAGTAAAAAGCTATATATGCTAGTCGCATAAGCAGTGATATTCGTATCCGCCGTTAATTCACCTGTATCCACAGCACGTTGAACGCATTGTGTAAATCTATCGTGAGTTGTTAGGCGATGCTGGGTTAAGAGTTGTTGAATGTGGATATTTTCGGGGGAACAGGTCGCCGTTGAAAGAACCAATAAACAGCCTTTTGGATGACTAGATTCGGTTTGCATTTTCACGGATTGGCGCAGGGTTCTTTCAATCGCTTCTCTTGGTGTAAGACTTTCATCCCAGAGACTGTTCGTGACCTGACCATGCGTTGCGATGTAATGCTCAATGACTTCTCGGAATAATTCTTCTTTGGAACCAAAGGCAGCATAAAAGCTAGGAGCACTGATACCATTGCCAATATTAGCTTTGAGCAGGGCCAAGGATGTCGAGTCATATCCGTATTGCCAAAATAGATGCATGGCCTGCTGAATTGCTTGATCACGTTCAAAGGTCCTAGGTCGGCCCATTTGTGCCATTTGATACTCCTTTTTAGATATATACTATTCGATACAAAAGTCGTTGACAATCAGAAATACTAAGCCTACATTTGTATCGATCGATACATATATTGGTGCTGACCCAAGACCCACTAACGATCATTATTTTTCCAGCTAATTAAGTCGGCTGAGCAATGAATTGGAACAGTACTGAATATCTGACTATGTTTAAAACAGGGATTTTTATAATGAATACACTTACAGGTAGAGTTGCTCTCGTGACTGGTGGAAGTCGTGGTATTGGTGCGGCTATTGCTCGTATGCTTGCGCAACATGGTGCAGATGTGGCGATTACGTATAGTCGTTCGAAGCAACAAGCTGAGGCTGTCGCTACAGAAATTCGTGCCTTGGGTCGACGTGTAGAAGTTATTGCTGCTGATGCGGTTGATGCCAGTCAGGTAATCACCGCGGTAGACATTACGGTCGACCGACTTGGACAACTGGATATTTTAGTCAACAATGCGGGTAATTTTCTGACGGGGCAGATAGATCAACTTACACTTGAGGATTATGACCGTACTATGTCGGTTAATTTACGAGCAGTTTTTGCCGCGACCATGCAGGCAAGCAAGTATTTGCCTGATGATGGGCGTATTATTTCGATTGGTAGCTGTCTTGCATCAAGGGCAAGTCGTGAAGGAATTAGTTTATATGCAGCCAGCAAAGCTGCCTTAGTTGGTTTGACTAAGGGGGTTGCGCGAGATCTGGGCAAGCGCGGAATTACAGTCAATCTTGTCCAGCCAGGACCAACCGATACCGATATGAATCCTGCTGATGGATCACATGCCGACGCTGCACGAGTGACTCTGGCATTGGCTGATTATGGACAACCTGATGATATTGCCGCAACTGTGCTCCATCTGGCAGGTGAAAGCGGGCGTTATATCACGGGTGCAGTGATTGATGTGGATGGTGGTTTTAATGCCTGAACAGGCGACACAGAAAGAATTTTGATAAATCAAAATGATAAAAAGGAGGTTAAACCTCCTTTTTATTATTTTGCAGTCAGTGCTTCAGCTTCAAATTTGACGCCATCCCAGCCATGTTGCATAAACTGGCGGATATTTTGATGGTCAGTGGCTTCTGGCGTTGCCAATACAGACGCATAATGCTCTGCAAATAAACTGAGCGTATCTGCTTGATTCAAGCCCTCAATTTTGGCAAAGCTGAGTACTTTGGCACTGCCTTGGTTTTCAGTCGCAGCATTCGATTGTGCACCATTCTGAAAGGCAGTTGGAGTATGTTGATAACGTGCTTCGATAAATGCCAATACATCTGCAAATTTTGCAGAGCCATCTTTCAGTTGTGCCAATAAACTTTGAGCCATTTTTAAAATTCCATGTTGATTGAATCAATGGCAAGCATCATAACATTGAAAATGCAGAATAGAAGCTGGACGCGATTTGAACTGGACGTAGCACATTCAGCGGTTTATGCTCAAACAGAGTATTAATCTATTGAATAATAATGAATAGACATCGTTTAAAGTTATCAATATCCAACGCTGTGCTTCGATTTTTAGCCCCTATTTTAAGTTGTGGTTTGCTGTTACAACTCCGTCGTAGGATGATGCGACGACTGCCTTTTATGCGCTTGCAGAGCCAGGTCAGCAATGTAGTGTACTTGTCTTGGTTGGTTGATGTTGAGCAAGTACGTCTGCGCTATCCGAAAGATGTACCCTTATGGGAAAAAGATGGAAAAACCATTTTTACCATTTTGACTTATCAGCATCAGCATTTTGGCTTCAGTTTCTTGGGTAAATTACGTCAGTTCATGCCTTCACCCAAACAAAGCAACTGGCGCTTTTATCTGGATGATTCACAGCCCAAGACGGTGATCTTTGAGCAGGTCGTGGTTGATCAAGTACTTTATGTTTTAGGTGGTCGTCTGGCCAGCGATGTGATGCCTGCACAATATGCATCGATGTTTCAGCATCAACGGGCAGAACATGTGATTCATACTGAAATGAGTGTTGATGAACATTATTCCTTGAAGAGTGATGTGCAGATGATTAAGGAAAAGCAATTACCTGATGCATGGCAGCAGTTATTTTGCTCTTGGGACGATGCTGTTGAGTTCTTGGTCGATCAAGACCATGCATGGGCGGAATGGGTTGACCAACCGACTCGAATGTCGCAGGGCGATATTCAGATGCCTGTACAGTTTCAGCAGATTCAAGCGGCTGAGATTCTGAGCTTAAATGCCCCTCAATTGTTGCAACAATTCGGTTTAGATCAGGATGCTGAAGCGTTTGCTTTTGTTATTCCCTCACTGGATTTCTATGTGGTTGGAGAGCAAGTCTTAGCTCAAACAACCTAAATTGTGGATAACTTTATATTTATACACACTTGATTTATAGCTCAAAACAGCAGTTGAGTTGTCTAAAAATTATGTTATTTTAGAACAAAGGAGATGGCATTCCTCCTATTACAAACCGCCATTGTGGCTAATGATGCCTACGTTACCCTGAACAGGGGGCGTAGGTTCGTGCGTGCTCTGTTCCCTTTTTGGAGTTCGCAGATGAAAAATAATCAAAAAAACGTTGATCTATCCATGTTAAATGTCGCTTTATCTCCTGCGCGATGTGTGGAGTAAGCCATGTATTATCCTTTACTCTCAATCGCGCTTGGCTCGGTACTCGGCGCATGGTTGCGTTGGTTCTTGGGTTTAAAACTTAATCCAATTTTTCCCAATATTCCTTTAGGTACAGTAACGGTTAACTTTGTCGGTGGCTTTATTATTGGTTTTGCAATTTCTTATTTTTCTCAAAGTTCACTGAGTCCCAATTACAAGCTGTTTGTGATTACAGGCTTCTGTGGTGCATTAACCACCTTTTCGACCTTTTCTGCCGAGATTATTGCGTTATTGCAAAGTGGTAAGTTGGGTTATGCCTGCGCAGCAATTTTGATTCATGTGATTGGATCATTGCTGTTTACCATTTTAGGTATGAGCTTGCATCAATGGCTGAGTGCCGCTTAGCTTTGGAGTGATGATAATGAATGGATTTTTACTGAGTTTTTACACGGCACAAAACCGGACTTATCAGGGACAAATGATGAGTGAATGGTTATTGGCAGTGGCGAAGCAAATGAATTTGCGTGGCGCGACGGTACTGGCTGGGATGGAAGGTGTGGATCATCAAGGTTTATTTCATTCGGCCAGTTTTTTTGAGTTAACTGATCGGCCCGTACAAATTCAGTTTGCGGTAAGCAATCAACAGGCGACGGAATTATTGGACTATTTGAATGACAAAGAAATTTCTTTGTTTTATGTCAAAACACCGATTGAATATGGTGTGGTGGGACAGGCCAAGCCAGATTCTTGAAAGTGAGGCATAAAAAAAGAAGTCTAAGTGGAGGAGAGATAACCTTAGACTTCTAATGCTTACAGCCTAATGTGTGAAACTTAAATGAAAATTAAGCTTTGCGGTTAAAGCGCGCAAAGCGTTTGTTAAAGCTTGCGACACGACCTTCATTGCTGGCTTGGCGAACTTCACCTGTATAAAACGGATGTGAAGCACTGGAAATATCAAGCGTCACATAGGGATAGACCTGACCTTGATATTCTTTGGTTTGTTTGGTCTGTAGTGTACTGCCAATTAAAAAATAGGCATCGGCATTGGTATCGTGAAACAAC
The DNA here is from genome assembly GCF_002292065.1 of Acinetobacter sp. UBA991. Classification (NCBI taxonomy): domain Bacteria; kingdom Pseudomonadati; phylum Pseudomonadota; class Gammaproteobacteria; order Moraxellales; family Moraxellaceae; genus Acinetobacter; species Acinetobacter sp. UBA991. The sequence goes on from NZ_DBBF01000038.1 coordinate 135,313, forward strand.
ACTTGTTGATAAGCAGGATGGATATCTTTACGCATTTTGAATGACTCCTATTGTTAATAGAAATGTTATAACATAACAATATATGCCGTCAATCTTGTTCATTTCAAGTTTTGTTGGAAATTATTTGTAAACAATGAATCAGCGAGCATGAGATATAGAACTTTGCTTAAGCCATTTCATTTGTTAAAAGTTTGAATATGAAAGAAATAAAAATGCCAATCATCTGATTGGCATTTTTATGAAGTTTAGTTTGGGACTAATTCTTCAAATAAATCATTGAGATTGTCATGTACTTTGAGGTGAATCAGGTTCCAGTAATGTCCTGAAATGGTTCGATTAACCATCAAGGTATCTGGAGAGGGTTTAAATACATCCCAGTATTTCAGGGATTTTTTGACTAACAGCATGCCATCGTGATGCGATGAGTTCTTGGCAAAGTCATAATGAGTGCTTAGTGGGCGCAACAGGATTTCAATCCATTGCGTATACAGTTCGCTTGGAAATTTCTGTTTTTCCGCAATCGAATGCAGTTCAACCAGTAAGTCTTCGACCTGAGCAATATCTTCTTGGCGAGCAGCATTCACCAGTGCTTTGAAGTGCTGAATGATTTCAGGTGAAAGAGTCTTTACGCTGCCGTAATCATAAATAATCACGCTGCCATCTTCGCGGAAAGCAAAATTGCCTGGATGTGGGTCACAATGGAAACGCTTCAAGAAAAACATTTCCTGTCCTAAAGCGCGAATCAGACGACGACCAATTTGATTACGTGTTTCAACCGACCATGTGCTGGCGGTTTCAATGGACTCACCCTGCTCAAGACTGAGCGTGAGTACACGACGTGATGAATAGTCTTTATACACGGTTGGGATGATGATTTGATCATCCAGCTTTTCATGGAAGGTTTTAAACACTTCTAGGTTTTGTGCTTCAATTTCATAATTCAGTTCGGCAGATAAACTGTCTTGGATTTCCTGAAACAGTTGATCTTGCAGCTTCTTATCAATTTTTAATACACCCATTAAGCGTAAAGCCAGACGAACCTGTTTTAAATCACTTTCACAAGCTTGATCTACACCAGGATATTGCACTTTCACCACCACAGCCTGACCGTCTGGTAGTACTGCACGGTGTACTTGACCAATTGAAGCAGCAGCAAAAGGCTCTGTTTCAAAGGAACTAAAAATCTGGTTTAAAGGTTTGCCCAGCTCTTTTTCAACTTGTTGCTGAATCGCTGCAAAAGGCATGGCAGGGGCTTGGCGTTGTAGTTTGGCAATCGCCTTTGCCACTTCTGGTGGGAAGATATCTTTATATTGCGAGGCAATTTGCCCGACTTTCATCACCGCACCTTTCATTTCACCTAAGGTATCGGCAATTTGTAAGCCGATATCTTGGAACAGTTTGCTGCGTGCTGCATTTTTTTGTTCTTCATCTGCGGTGAGATTGCGAATGGAGTTGGCAACACTTTTGCTGGCAATACTTGCGGTCATGCCAGCCAGTTTAAAAAAACGCTTACTGGGAGAGCTTGCATGTTTTGCCATATGTGCTTGACCTCGGATGATCCAGTTTCAAAGTGATGCTTTGATCATAGGCGACAAAACTTAAATTGCCTATACCAAAATGTTAAGTGATGTAAGCATGTCGTGAAGGAGGGGAGCCTTGATGAGCGCATCAAGGCAAGCGCAGCATCCGTGCTGCTCTGAATCAATAGCGCTTATGTATTGAGAGCACGCTGTGCCAAACGTTTATTGTTTAAATATAAACGGCCGATCAGTAGTACACAGGCAATCGTTAAGCCAATAATCAGGCCGAGCCAGACACCAGCAGCGCCCCAAACCGTATAGCGCGCAAGGTATAGGCCGATCGGGAAGGCAACAATCCAATACGCCATTAAGGTGATCCACATCGGCGCTTGAGTGTCCTGCATGCCACGTAAGCACCCAGCGGCACTGACTTGCCATGCATCCATCAGCTGATAAGCCATTGCAAACCAGAGTAGGTACATTGCCACAGGAATGACATTGATATCCGTGGTATAGATCGCCACGATATAGGGACGTGCAAGCACAATCAGTGTCATGGTCAAGGCAGCAAAGATTGTGGCCGTAATCAATCCCACAATTTGTACTTGACGCATTGCATGCCAGTTTTGTTCGCCATAATACATGCCAACACGAATCGTCAAAGCAATGGCTAAGGACAGCGGAATCATAAACAGCTGTGAAGTAACCGAAATTGCAATCTGATGAGCTGCAATCGCATTTTCACCCAATGGCCCCAGTACAATCGCTCCAGTACTGAAAATGCTGACTTCGAAAAATACCGCCAGCCCAATCGGTAAGCCCAGTTTTAAAATGCGTTTAATCCAAACAGGATCAATTCTTTCCCATTTGGTGAAGATCGGTGCCTGTTTATAAGCTTTTGCTTTGGAAATATAAATGGCTAAAGTGATAAACATGAGCCATTGCAAGATCGCAGTTGCAAAACCACAACCTGCACTGCCTAATGCTGGAATTGGCCCAAAGCCATACATAAAGATAAAGTTCAGCGGAATTAATACCAGTAAAGCAATCAAGCTAATGGCTGTGACAGGGCGTGGATGTCCCAATGCTTCAGAATAACTGCGTAGTGCCGCATACATCATCACTGCAGGCATACCAAAACCAATTGCATGTAAGAACAGGCTTGCTTTGGGTATTAAACTTTCAGGCACGCCAAACATGGGCAGAAACATGGGCATACATTGCAGAATCAACATGGCAACAACACCAAGAATCACCGCAACCCATAAAGACTGGCGGGCAATGGTTGGAATTTTTTCAGGGGTTCTTGCACCACGTGCTTCAGCGACCAAGGGCGTTGTTGCCAACATGATTCCGGCAAAGAGCAGCATGACGGGAATCCACAATCCAACACCAACTGCGATCGCAGCCAGATCCGTAGCAGAAAGATGACCTGCCATAATGGTATCGATTAAACCTAATCCAGCTTGGGCAAACTGTGTAATCAGAATTGGAAACATCAAATGAAATAGCTGTTTGAGCTCAAAGCGCTTGGTTGTGGCATGGGACACAAAAATTACTCTTATTAAAATGGGGGAGAATTAGCGTTGTAGTGTTAATAACACACCAATAAAAATCACAATACTGCCCAGTAGGCGTTGCCAGTTAATGGGTGTTTTGTCTGTACCTAACCAGCCAAAGTGGTCGATGAGCATGGAAATCACCAATTGTCCAAAAATCACTAAACCTGAAAAAGTTAAAAATCCGAGTTTAGGTGCAGTATAAATGCTCATACTGATTGCATAAACCCCAAGGCATCCACCTAACCAGAGAAACCATGGAATTTGTGAAAGTTCAGTTAAACTGGGTTTGTCTGCACCTTGGAAATAAACCAACAGGGCTAGAATAATCGTTCCAATACAAAAGGAAAGTAAGGCGGCTTGTAGGGGAGAGTTAAGATACTCTCGGAGCTGTGCATTGATTGCCGTTTGAAAGGCCATTGCTATTCCAATCCCTAAAGCAAGCGGCAGAATAAATAGCAGTTGGCTGGAAATTTTCATCATATTATCGGTCTAATTGTTCTTTATACTTTCAGTCTAACTGAATACCTAGGGGATGATAAGTTGTATACCGTATTGAAGCTGCAACTGTACCGAGTCGAGTCATGTTAAAATAATCAGGTTCTGTCATTGAGCTTGTATTTTGAGTCTGTTAAATCCTGCAAATATCCCACTGTCCTTGTATATCCATATGCCGTGGTGTGTACGTAAATGTCCTTATTGCGACTTTAACTCACACGCTGTCCCTGATGGGCAATTGTCACTGGATTTGGAACAGCAATATCTTGCTGCGTTAGTGGCTGACTTTGATACGCAGATTGAAATGGCGCAAGGGCGGTCTATCCACAGTGTATTTATTGGTGGTGGTACGCCATCACTGATTTCTGCACAAGGTTATCAATGGTTGTTTGATCAACTCAAAGCACGTTTAGACTTTGAAAATGACTGTGAAATTACACTGGAAGCCAATCCAGGGACGGTTGAGCATGATCCATTTGCTGATTATCTGGCGGTGGGAATTAATCGTTTATCACTCGGTGTGCAAAGTTTTGATCCTGAACATTTACAACGGCTAGGTCGTATCCATTCTGCCAATAATGCATTAGATGCGATTCAGCAGGCACGTCAAGCAGGCTTTGAGCGCGTTAATGTTGATCTGATGCATGGTTTGCCCCAGCAAACAGAAGAACAAGCCTTAACGGATCTTAAATTGGCTGTGGAGCAGGGTGCAACACATATTAGTTGGTATCAACTGACCATTGAGCCAAACACGGTTTTCTTCCGAACCCAACCTGTATTGCCTCAAGATGAAGTTTTAGAACACATTCAGGAGCAGGGTGAGGCATATTTAAAGGCCAAGGGTTATGTCAATTATGAAGTTTCAGCATGGCGTAAGGAAAAGCCATCTGCGCATAATTTAAATTATTGGCAATTTGGTGATTATCTGGCGATTGGTGCAGGAGCACATGGCAAAGTCACCCGACCAGATGGGATTTATCGTTTTCAGAAAACCCGTTTGCCGAAAGACTATTTAGCCAAAGTGCCAGCTGAGCATGTACAAATGAAACGGATTGAAGCTGAGGAATTGCCGTTTGAGTTTATGATGAATGCCTTGCGTTTAAATCAAGGTGTGGCTGCTGAATTTTATACTCAACGTACTGGGCTTGCGTTGGAAGATTTGAATGAGACCTTGCATCAGTTGCGTGAGAAAAAACTGCTCATTGCTGATCAGGATCGAATTGCCTGTACCGAGCAGGGGCATATCTTTTTAAACTCGGTGTTAGAGAAATTTTTATAATTCAATGGTTGTAATGCTTTAAGCAAGGATGCTTGAAGCCATTCAAATGAGTCTGTCATTTTTCTGAAAGAAATTAGGCAGACAATAAAAAAGCCTCATCATTGATGAGGCTTTTTAGAATTTGGTGGGTCGTCCGCGATTCGAACGCGGGACCAACGGATTAAAAGTCCGCTGCTCTACCAGCTGAGCTAACGACCCTGAGCGAGGATAAGTAAAACAACGTTTTACCTGAGCGCAAGAGAAAATCTATGATTTTCTGTGGCTTAACCTCTTACAGGCATTTGTAAAATACATTTTACAAACTATCAAAACATTAGATGGTGGGTCGTCCGCGATTCGAACGCGGGACCAACGGATTAAAAGTCCGCTGCTCTACCAGCTGAGCTAACGACCCTAAGCATGTATTTCAACAAGCTTCGCAAGAAAAACTAATTTGTTCTAAATGCGTCTTCGTTTTGATGTTGCGTATTCTAGCAACTTATTCAGCTAACACAAGAGGAAATTTAAAAACATGTGCATGATTGTTTATAAAAAGCACGATTTTCTCTTGTTTAGCTAAAAAATAAACTAGAAACGGTATTGATAGCTTTGAATATTATCAAAGATCTCAGTATTTACATCACTATAGCTGCTTGCACCGGGTAATAAAACCAGTAAACGTTCAGAAGTTTTGCTTGGATTAAAGCCGTCTTCTTTCAGTTTATTCTTCTGGTATTTAAATGTACCTGTGGTTTCAACTTTCTCTTGAACACGTAAGAAAACAGGAATGGCATAAGACGGTAAGCACTTTTTAAACACATTGACCATGTCACTTAAATCCGCTTCATTAAGTTCTGCACCATCAACCAAAGTAATCGCTGCCATACCTGCGCGACCATTGGTATTTGGAATTTCCACGCCATAAACCACAGCCTCTACGATCTTTTCATATTCGCAGACCATATTTTCAACTTCTGTGGTTGAAACGTTTTCACCTTTCCAACGGAAAGTATCTCCTAGACGGTCCACAAACTGCGCATGGCGGAAACCAATATCACGAACCAAGTCACCTGTATTGAAATAGGAGTCACCTTGAGTAAACACATCTTTCAAAATCACAGACTTGTTCTTTTCAGGATCGGTATAGCCATCGAACGGTGAACGGCTGGTGATCTTACCAATCAGTAGACCGACTTCGCCTGTTTTCACTTTCTTACAGTGACCTTTCTTATCGCGGACTAATTCATTCTTCTCTTTGTCGAATTCAACGATTGCATACGGCGTTGGGGAGAAGCCAACCGTATTATCAAAGTTAAAGATGTTGCTAAAACCAACGTTGCCTTCGCTTGAAGCATAAAGTTCAAGCACTTCTTCGACGCCAAAACGTTCTTTGAATTTGCCCCAGATATTCGGACGCATGCCATTTCCGATCATCTTGGTCACACGATGTGCACGATCCTGTTCTGTGACAGGTGCATCAATCAGGTAACGACACAGTTCACCGACATAACCAATTGCAGAGGCATTGAATTTTTGTACATCTTTCCAGAAGGCACTGGTTGAATATTTACGACGAACAGCAAGTGTTGCACTGCCAGCAATCACACCACACCAGCACACGACTACACCTGTTGCATGGTAAAGCGGGAGAGTCACGTACATCACATCATCTTTACCTAGATTCAGGATATGACCATAAGTGCCATATGCCAGTGTCCAGCGGCTATGCGTGAAAATAACGGCTTTTGGTAAACCTGTGGTACCTGAAGTGTAGATATAGAACAGTCCATCTTTACCTGTCACGGTACGTGTGGTGGATGGATTGAATTTTGGGAATTGATCAATTTGTTCGGCAAGGTTCAGGTAACCTGCTGGTGCCGTTCCTGCATGTTTACGGGTTTCTTGATCGGCAAACCAGTGGAAACGATCTTGAGCAACTTTTAAGTCTTGGCGTGCTTCATCAATTGCAGCGCGAACTTCTTCCCCTGCAATGACTGCAATTGGATTGACCAGATTAATACTGTGCGCGAGTACCTTACCGACTTGTGAGGTATTCACAAGCGCAATCGTGACCCCAATTTTTGCCAAAGCAACGATAGAGGCAATCAGTTCAGGACGGTTTTCTACCATCACTGCAATCACATCACCTTTCTTTGCCCCAAGCGATAAGTAGTAATGTGCAATCTGGTTTGCCCACTCATTGAGTGCTTGGTAACTATAGCTTTGATCTTCAAATAACAGTGCGATGCCTTGAGGGTTACGCTTGACTGCTTTTTCAAAGGCAATACCTAAACCAGCAGGAGATGTTGGCGTTCGCAAATATGCTTGTTTCAGACCATTGAGGATATGAGGTACTTTAGTGATGAAGTTAGGAAGTCGAGTAGCGACATCACCAAGGGTAATAATATCGGTCTGCGTAGTTTGGCTCATATCAATCCTATTTATTTTTCGATCAATCCAAGAAATGGCTATCCGTTAGAACACAACCATTCACACCATTTTGTTAATGCTGTTTTGTAATGGTAAGTGCCTAGAGCAATCAACCTAATTTGACAAAATAACAAAAAAGCCTAGTCATCGAAATGACTAGGCTTCGCCTTATTCAGTGCAATTTAGCAAATTACTCACTCAGCTGTGGTCTTTTTTGGTGGACGTCCGCGTGGACGACGAGGAGGGCGGTTCGATTTCTCTTTTTCCGCTTTCGCTGCTTCATCATCCAATTCTGTTTCTGTCGTAGTTGTTGCTTGTTCAGCTTTTTCAAGCGGTTGAGCAGGTTTAGTAACTTCTGCAACAGCTTCGGTCACGGTTTCAACTTCAGCAACCACAGTAGGTTCGACTGCTTCAGCCTCAACAGGTGCAACTTCTGCAACAGTCTCTGTACTAGCAAGTTCTAAAGGTTGTTGCTCTGGTGCAGTTGCTGCTTCTACGACAACCGCATCGTCTGCTTGTTTCACTTCTTCTTTCGATTCAGTCGTTTCTACAGGAGCTGGCGTTGCATTTGAGGCAACATGTGCTTCTTTTGCCTGCTCCGCAGCCATTTTCGCTAAACGGCGACGTTCACGCGGGTCATTGGCAACACGAACTGCCGCTGCATCCGGTGGTGTTAATGCTAACACTGGTGCAGGTTCAGCTTCTTCAGTTGGCTTCTGAGTCGGAAGTTCAGCATCACGTGTGACAGGGCGTTTGTCTTCTTTAACGACGGTTTCAGTCACTAAACTATTTGCATATTGTTCAGCGAACTTTTGTAAAGCGCGGTTAAAGGTGGTGACTAAGCCGAATTGCTCAATCAGGATTGTGCAATCATCACCATAGACATGACGAATCAAGCTACCCATCGTATATTGTCCCAGCGTGGGTGTCTGCGACAGTGCAACTTTTACAGTAGCCGTTTTCGGTGCAGTTTGGTGGTTGCGCTGACGACGACGTGAACGTGGATCATTGCTGGCACGTTGTGCAGGTGCTTGTGCAGTTTCTTCAACAGGTGCTTTTTCAGTAGTCGCTTGTTCTACTTGAGCTGGCGCAGGTGTTTCAACTTTTTCTACAACAGGTTTTGCTTTTTCTGCTTTAGCAGCTGGCGCTGTTACTTGTTGTGGATTTAATGCAACAATTTCACTTTGACCTTGATCAATATTCACAACAAGCGCTGTGTTCATTGGTTCACTGCGAGGTGCATCGACCACATCCACTTTAACCTGTTGTGGATTTACCACAGCTTCAGGTGCGGCCGTCGGTGTTTCATTTAACACACTCTGGTCACGATGGCGATTTGGTCGATTTGGACGTTGTTGGTTACGGTCACGACGTGGTAAAGGCGCAGACTCATTGCCCTGAGCAGCATCATGATGCTGTTGCTGGTTTTGAGATTCTTGTGGCTGTTGACGTTTTTGTTGACGTTTTAGCTCACGTTGCTCATGGCGCTGTTCTTGACGTGACAGTTGAACCACTTCTTCATGCACTTGATTTTGTTGTTCATGCGCATGTGCATGTTGCTCACGTTGTTCTTTGTGCTTGCGCTTCTTCTGGTTTTGGTTCGGACGATGTGATTTCTCGTCTTTCTCAAAGCTTTCACGTGCTTCTTGTTTCACAGGGTTTTGTGAAATATAAGCATTGTTTGCAGTTGGCGCAGTAACTTCAGCGATTGCTGGTGTATTGACTTGGCCAAACTGACCACGGCTCACCGCACCGTTATTCACCATTTGTTCAATCGCGGCTGCTGCATTTTGTGCAGAACGAGATTGATCGGTGGTTTGTGCTTGTTTTTGAACAAATAAGTTCTCTAACCAAGCGCAAGGACTTGCTGACTTTTGCGTGCTTGCTTGAGTTTGTTTTGCTTGCGCAGCATGTTGCTGAGCCGCTTTCTTCTGTGGTGCAGCAGCTTGGTTTTGTGCAGCAGGTGCATGGTGATGCTCTGCATCTTCTAAATGCCAGTCTGAAGATTCATAGCCCAGTTCTTTTTCGCTTGAACGGGTGGCTTCAGTACGTTCGTAGCTAGAAGGGGCGAAACCATCTGGATTGAACTGGATTTGGTAATGTGGTGTTTCCAAGTGCGGGTGAGGCAATACGGTAACACGTACATTTGAGGTTTGTTCTAAGTAAACTAGGCTGTGACGTTTTTCATTCAATAAGAAGGCTGCGATTTCCACAGGGACTTCGACTTGAACTTCACCTTGACGTTCACGTAAAGCAATTTCTTCAACCTTACGCATAATCGAAAGTGACAGTGAACGTAAGTCACGTACCATACCTGTGCCATGACAGCGTGGGCAAACATAGCCAGTCGCTTCTTCTAGCGAAGGACGTAGGCGTTGACGGCTCATTTCCATCAGACCAAAACGTGACAGTTGACCGAATTGAATACGTGCGCGATCACTTTGTGTTGCTTCACGTAATTTCGCTTCAACCATACGCTGGTTACGGTCTTTGGTCATGTCGATGAAGTCGATCACGACTAAGCCACCAATATCGCGTAAACGAAGTTGACGTGCGATTTCTTCGGCTGCTTCCAAGTTGGTATTGAGCGCCGTTTCTTCAACATCATGACCGCGGGTTGATTTCGCCGAGTTGATATCGATCGATACCAATGCTTCGGTTTGGTCAATCACGATTGAACCACCAGAAGGAAGTTTTACTTCACGTTCATAAGCCGTTTGGATTTGGCTTTCAATTCCAAAATGAGCAAAGAGTGGCTCATTCAAGGTGTAGGTTTTGAGTTTGTCCAATTGACGCGGCATTACTGCTTTTACGAAGTTATACGCTTCGTTATAGGCTTGCTCGCTATCAATCAGGATTTCAGCCACGTCATCACGTAAATAATCACGGATTGCACGTGTTACGACACCAGCTTCTTGATGAACCAGCATTGGTGATGGACCAGAACCTGCTGAACCTTGGATTTGAGCCCAAAGGTCGAGTAAGTGTTGTAAGTCGAGTTGTAACTCTTCTTGTGTACGGCCAATACCTGCAGTACGAACGATCACGCTCATGCCACGCGGTACATTTAAAGAAGCTAAAATTTCTTTCAGTTCTTCACGCACTGAACCCGAAATTTGACGGCTAATACCCCCACCTTTTGGATTGTTTGGCATGAGGACTAAATAACGACCCGCAAGTGAGATAAAAGTAGACAGGGCAGCACCTTTGTTGCCGCGTTCTTCTTTTTCAACTTGAACCAATAATTCAGTGCCTTCAGTGATGAGTTCACGAATATTTGAAGTTTGACGAGGGTCTGCTTTGAAATACGAGTTTGCAATTTCTCGCATCGATAAAAAGCCTTGACGCTGTGCGCCGTACTCAACGAAAACCGCTTCTAAAGACGGTTCAACGCGAGTGACATGACCTTTATAGATATTTGATTTTTTTTGTTCGCGAGTACGATTCTCTAAATCGAAATCGTAAAGACGATTACCAGTGATAAGTGCAACGCGAACTTCTTCGGCGTGGGTTGCATTAATCAACATACGTTTCATGGGTGTGACACCTAATAGTGATGCACACAAACAACAAGCCCAATATTTTTTGAGCAAACATCAAATTGGCGCGATCAAGACTCAGAAGCAACTTTGTGTAGGAAGCTCTGAAACCACTGACTGTAAATATCCAGCTGGGGTTTTGATACGGTTATTTCGATGTCGGCAATACTGCTTCAATCTTGAATCCGTTGATATTTCATGTATGTCTTACATCTGTGAAATATCACTAGATCCGACATAATCAAAGTTTCCTGTACGCTTCACTGGCGGGTGAGCGGTGCATTGGATGGTGACTTTCACTGTCATTAAGCATTGAAGTCGATCCATCTGGAAGTCTTGATACGGAATGATCATCGTATCTCTGCTTAGCAGTTCCAATGCATCAACGCTTTAGCCTGAATGCGACATCAGGGAGCAAATTGTCTGATGTGGATCAGTTTACGTTTAATAACCAGCAAATTGCTGGCGACATATTTTTTCTGAACAAACTGTATGTGCATATGCACAATTAAACGCAACAGTTTGCCATTTTGCCGATATAATAAGCCTTCGGCGTCGGCATAATTCTTTAGGACCTATCCGAGTTGTTGGTGAATATCTCATCGATTAAAAATTTTATCTAAATAAAATTTCTGATTTGATGCTCACTTACGGTGGTATCCGTGCGCTGAATATATCAAACCTTGCGGCATCTGCCTATGGGCTAAGTTTAGGTTTCTTGTGAAATAACTTAGCTAAATGATCATTTTTTAATCATATTTAACAAATCTTGGATTAATCGAGCGTATGAATTCTACACAACAATGGCAAAGTGTCACTTGGTTTGACGTGGATGAGCATCAAGACGGGCAGCGAATAGATAATTTTTTATTTACCCGATTAAAAGGTGTACCGAAGAGTCGAATCTACCGTTTGGTTCGTGAAGGACAAGTACGCGTTAATAAAAAAAGAATAAAAGCAGAAACACGTTTGAAGATTGGCGACCAGATTCGTGTTGCACCAATCCGCTATGAACAAAAGGATGAAACTGCGGCACCAGTGAGTGATAGCGTAGCACAAAGTCTACTCAGCCGTGTGGTATATGAGGATGAAGGGCTATTGGTCGTTAATAAACCGTCAGGGATTGCGGTGCATGGCGGTAGTGGCGTGGCCTATGGCTTAATCGAAGCCTTGCGTGCCGCGACAGGTAAAAAATACTTGGAACTGATCCACCGTATTGACCGTGATACTTCTGGCTTGGTGATGATCAGTAAAAAGCGCAGTACTTTAAAGCTGCTACAGGATTTACTGCGCGAGCATAAAATTCAAAAAACTTATGCGGCGATTGTCAAAGGACAAGTCAGTTTGGATCAGCAATTGATTGATGCACCCTTATTGCGTTATGAGCTGGCCAATGGCGAACGTCGTGTCCGTGTCACCAAAGACGGTAAGCCGAGTAAAACCGATTGGAAAGTGGTTGAACGTTTTAAAGCCGCGACTTTGGTGCATGCATCACCGTTATCTGGCCGGACCCATCAAATCCGTGTACATGGTCTCAGTATTGGTCACCCTTTAGTCGGGGATGATAAATACGGACACAATACGGCCTATACCGGTCCAGAAGCCCGCCGTTTGTGCCTACATGCCATGCGTTTAGACATTCCCAACTATCCAAGCATTGAAGCGCCAATGCCTGAAGATATGCAACAGGTGATCGATCAGTTGAGAAAGCAGAAATGAGTCAAAATATTGAACTGGTGATTTTTGATTGGGATGGCACCTTATTTGATTCGGTTGGGCAAATCGTAGCAAGCTTGCAATATGCAGCACAGCAATTTGAACAACCCCTGACGGATGAAGCTGCAAAAAGCATTATTGGCTTAGGTTTACCTGAAGTCATGCAAATCCTGTTTCCGCAAGTTCCGCATTTACAGCAAGATATTTTGCAATGTTATGCAGATCATTATGTGGCAAACTCGAAAGGGGATGCGTGGTTTAGCGGTGTTGCAGAGCTGCTCGCTGATCTAAAACAGCAGGGCTTAAAGCTCGCTGTGGCAACTGGTAAAAGTCGTAAAGGTTTAGATCGGGTTTTGGCACAAACCAATAGTGATGAGATCTTTGATATTACCCGCGCAGCCAGTGAAACCAAATCCAAACCTGATCCATTGATGCTGCAGGAAATTTTGACTGAGCTGGATGTCGCTGCTGATCGTGCTGTTATGGTAGGCGATACCAGTTATGATCTAGAAATGGCTCAAAATCTGAATATGCCGCGTATTGGTGTGAGTTATGGTGTACATAGCATTGAAACCTTGCAGCAATATCAACCCTTGTTCATCGCGCACAATGTGCAGGATTTACATGCTTATTTGCAAAGTGTGCTGAATGTGGATGCCTTAACCGAGAGTTAATCAATTCAAATCCTATGAAACGACAATGATGGGAGTGTTTGCATTCCCATCATCCATAATAACAATAGGGACAACATGAGTCGTTCAATCCGTTTGCTTAATCTATTACAGCTGCTTAGAGAATATCGCTATCCTGTGACCGCGCAGGTGTTGGCAGAGCGTTTACAGATTAGTCAGCGCAGTGTCTATCGTGATATCGAAACCTTGCGTGAGCAGGGTGTTTGTATTGATGCTGCCGCTGGATTAGGGTTTCAACTGAAACAAGATTTCCTGCTTCCGCCGATGACGTTGAATGAAACCGAGATCGAAGCAATTTTTTTAGCGCTGAATTGGTTGAGCGATATTCCTGATTTGGCTTTGAAATCGGCCTCAACTTCGGTATTGGCAAAGCTCAATGCAGTACTGCCTGAGCATTGTCAGCATCAACTTGAACAAACCACTTTAAGATCGATCAATGTCTGGTTACCTGTCGATGAAACGTTGGTGGAACAAGTGCGTTTGGCCATCCGCCAGCAGTTAAAAATTACCGTAGATTATGCCGACGAACAACAACGGGTAAGTTCTCGTATTTTGTGGCCATTTGCGCTAGGTTATTTTAATGATCGAATCGTATTGGCGGCATGGTGTGAGCTACGTAAAAGTTTTCGTCACTTCCGTATTGATCGAATTCGAGCGCTGAGCTTAAGTCAGGAGCTTTATCCTCAATTCAAACAGCAATTATTCCAACAGTGGTGGGCACAGGAAATGTGCGGTGAGACTACTGACAAAAACTGACAATCAAAACAATTACATTGAAATAAGAATAACTCACCAAGGAAATATCAAAATGGCACTTAAACTTTATACCAATAGTTTTTCGCGTGGCGTCGTTGTTGACTGGCTGCTGATCGAGCTTGGCATTGAATGCGAACGTATCGAGGTTGCCTTTCAAACTGAGATGAAAGCGCCTGAATATTTAAAAATCAATCCATTTGGCAAAGTACCTGTTCTTGTCGATGGTGATGTGGTGGTGTATGAACTTGATGCAATTTGTGCTTATCTGGCCGATAAATTTGCAGACAAAGGCTTGGCACCTGCACTGAATGATCCAAAACGTGGTGTTTATTATCGTTGGTTATTCTTTATTTCTGGGCCTTGGGAAGCTGCTTCAACCAATAAAATGCTCGGTGTTGAGGTGAAGCCTGATCAGAAAGGCTCTGTGGGGTATGGCGATTATCAAGATGCCTATAACGCCTTTGTACAAGGTCTCAATGAAGTTGATCCCTATTTATGTGGTGAGCAGTTTACTGCTGCGGATGTCACGGTTGCTGCGATGTTATTTTGGCAGCTTAAGATGGGCGATATTCAGTCTCATCCTGCGATTGAGCACTATTTAGAAAACATTAAACAGCGACCAAGTTATCAGAAATTTGCTGAATTTTTTAGTAATGCCTAAGCCAATAGGCTTTACTTAAAGAATACGGAAGCCGATTGATTCGGCTTTTTTATTTGTGAGGAATTCAGTTCGAATTCAAATGGGCGCTATCTAAGTCAAATATATGCCGAATTTCTTCTAGGAATTGTTGTGTGGCAAGGTTCGATTCATTTTTGGGGTAAGCCATGAAAACATCGAGGCAGGGCAGCGGATGATGCAATGATCTGACGACAATTTGGTCGGTGGCTAAGGCTTGGATATAGGCCGGTAAAATGGCACAACGCTGCCCAGAATGGACTGCTTGAATCGCTTCGGCAATGCTATTGGCTTCATCGATGCTTTGAAAATGAATCTGCTGCTGTTTGATGTACTGGGTAATGATTCGTGCCAAGGGCTGAGACAGCTTGTGGGTTAAAATGGTTAGGGCTAAACCCTGTAATTGATCAATGTTGATCTGTGCATGCTGTGCCAAAGGATGTTGTTTCGGTAGCATAAACACCAAGGGTTCTTTGAGTATTAATTGACTTGTAAATGCTTCATTTTCAAATTTTTGATTAATAAAGATCAGGTCTAAATCACCTTTTTTCAGCAGATTGGTTTGATCGCTTTCTTTAAGGTTAAGCGTACGAATTTGCAGTTTGGGCAGGCGAACTCTTAAACGTGGCAAAATATAAGGGAAAATGCGAATTTCAGCAGAGGGCACAAAACCAATTTTTAAACATTGTACTTTGGCTGCAGCAACCTGTCGCGCCATGGTAATGGCTTTGTCTGCTTGAGTGAGGGTTAAACGTGCTTGTTCGAGAAAAACTTGGCCTTCGTCAGTTAGCTCTACTTTGCGCTTGGTCCGATGCAACAGTTGTACACCAACATCATCTTCGAGATCTTTAATTTGCTGGCTGAGTGAAGGTTGCGACGTGTGTAATTTAAGCGCTGCTTTACTGAAACTGAGCTCTTCAGCAACGGTAATGAAATAGCGTAAATGACGTAATTCCATAAGACTGATCCAAATGTGTCTTACTATTATTTTAGTTATCATGATGGGAATATCATGTTGTTGGCGCATTATATCTGAGCTTATTTTATATACAATATGCTTTTTTCTAAAATATAAGAAATAGCGCAAAAGCTGATGTTTAGCCCTTGGCTTGAATTGTCATTGTGCGTTATTAGTTCGGTAAAATTGTGTTGACTCTACCATAGAAAATCAGCATAACTAACAAGCTTATGTTAGGATCAAAGACCGATTATAGTGATTTGGAATAAGACGAGAATCCTAAAAAAATCATTATGATTTGAAAGGCTATCGCATTAAAAAATAGTCCATGACCTAAACGGTATACCAAACCATTCACCTCATGCGATGAGATTCCACCAAAGAAGACGTACATGAAAGATAAGCCGACATTAGCCTATCAATTGCCGACACAATCTTGCTTGAGCCATACTTGGGGGAAACCTCCTTTTCCACATGAGGCTTCTGATCATTGTGGCATTGACCGTTTTTATAATTTACAGAAACCCTTAACACCATTTGATCGTAAAGGTTTGCTCAAATGGCTGGCGACCCGTAAATCATCGACATGGACGGTAGATCGTTCGCATGAATGGAATATGCGGAATCACATGTTGGAACTTCCGCAGAACCGCCCGCATGCAGATATGAATGATTGGCAAATTTGGTTTGTCGGTCATGCAACAGTTCTTATTCAAATCGGCCCTTATAACTTTTTAACTGATCCAGTTTGGTGTGAATATGTCAGTCCGAAACAGGGCAATGGTCCACAACGTGTTTGTCCTGCTGGCATTGCCCTAGAACATCTTCCAACTATTCATGGCGTGTTATTGAGCCACAATCATTATGATCATATGGATCTGGCGACTTTAGAATGGTTACATCAGAAATTTGAAATGCCAATTTATACGGGCTTAGGCAATGGCTATTACCTACCTAAGCACTTACATGTGATTGAAATGGATTGGTGGCAGGAGATTCCGTTTCATGATGAGTTGAAGATCGCTTATACACCTGCGCAGCATACTTCTGGGCGTGGAGTGCGTGATCAAAATAGAGCACTGTGGGGCGGTTTTTCCTTGCTTGCAAAAACAGGCCATTGTTTCTTTGCTGGGGATACAGGCTATTCCACGCACTTTAAACAAATCCATGAGCGTTATGGCGATGCGCGGGTGGCGTTATTGCCGATCGGTGCTTATGAACCACGCATGCTGATGCGCTATGTGCATATGAATCCACAAGACGCATTTCATGCTCATTTAGATTTGCATGCCCACCGTTCTTTGGCGATTCATTATCGAACCTTTCAGCTGACTGATGAAGATCGTGATGACCCTGAACATGAACTGCAGCAAGCCATGAAATCCTCTTCAAAATTGGTGAATCCGTTTTATTGCATTCGTGAAGGGCACTTTATTCGTGCTTAGCGTTTTGTAGAGCTTTGATACTCCATAGTGAAATCACAGAAAGGCTCGCAAGTGCAATATTCATGACCACAGGATTAAAGGCTTGATAGATCTGATTGGGATAAATATATAAAACGAAAATAAATAACCCAATCAGGCTGATAATGCTGAGCCAATGCAAATACTTGTGAGTTAAAAATAAAAATAGACTACCAAAAATGATCTCGGCAATGCCCGACAGTGAAATCATCCACGAAATATAGGGGGCTGCAACATCGAGTTGCTGCCAAACATATTGCTCATCTTGTACCTGAAAAATTAACTTGGGAATCAACCCCTGATAAATCCAAAGCACTGCAATAATTAACTGACAAAACCTTAAGATCTGTTGAATGGTCTGGTTCTGACTATTCATGTTAAGACCTCATCCAATAGAAAATGCTGCTGAGTTTCAGGCGTCACTCGATAGCATTGTTCGGTTTGACCAAATAGGCGGTAGCGATTTAAGGCGATTCGACGATAAGCAAAATCACGTATCCGTTTAGGGATAACACGCGCATATTTTAAACTGGCGTAAGGGGAATCTAGACGTTGAACGATGCGTAGAAAGGCGGTCGATTCGGTATAACATTGACCATTTTCCAGTAAGACCATTGTTTCAAAATGATCAGTAGGGAGATGGCAATAGGTGAGGAGTTGCTGTCCGATATTGGATTGCACTGAAACTAGTTTGAATTGGCAGTGTTGATCATGCTTGATCATAAAATCTGCCCATGCTGAGCATAGTACGCACTTTGCATCAAACAGGATGATGTCATGACTTTGGATAAGGTGTTCTAATGATTTCAGCATATTTATTGTTCTAATGGGGGTGTTGAATAAATTGTCCCTCAACTGCATTAAAAAAGCCATCCGAGGATGGCTTTAAATTTCAATATTTAAGGTTTACAGAAAGCTAGGTAAATGACGGGCTGGATCGGTTTCACGAGCAGCTTGAGCATCTG
The DNA here is from genome assembly GCF_002292065.1 of Acinetobacter sp. UBA991. Lineage (NCBI taxonomy): Bacteria > Pseudomonadati > Pseudomonadota > Gammaproteobacteria > Moraxellales > Moraxellaceae > Acinetobacter > Acinetobacter sp. UBA991. The sequence goes on from NZ_DBBF01000038.1 coordinate 153,343, forward strand.
CAACCGTCATGCCTAATGCTTTCGCTACGCCTTCACCATAAGCAGGGTGGCATGCATAACAGTTACGGATATGACGATATTTGATGAAGTCCAAAGCATCACCCATGGCACGTGCTGTATTGCCAAATAATGCATCTTGTTGTTCAGCTGTCATCAATTCAAACAATGCACGTGGTTGGCTGAAATAGTCATTGTCATCTTCACGATAATCCCAGAAATCAGCATCACCATTAATTTTCAGTGGAGGCTCTTTGTATTGAGGCTGCTCTTGCCATTGACCGAAGCTGTTTGGCTCATAATGTGGTAAGCCACCATAGTTGGTGTCGATACGGCCTTGACCATCGCGGTGGTTACTATGTACAGGGCAACGTGCGGCATTGACTGGAATTTGTTGGTAGTTCACACCGAGACGGTAGCGTTGAGCATCCGCATAGTTAAACAAACGCGCTTGTAACATACGGTCTGGTGAAACACTGATACCAGGTACTAAGTTACTTGGTGCAAAAGCAGATTGTTCCACATCTAAGAAGAAGTTTTCTGAATTACGGTTAAGTTCAAATTCACCAACTTCAATCAATGGATAGTCGCCGTGAGGCCAAACCTTGGTTAAATCGAATGGGTGATATGGAACTTTCTCGGCATCTTGCTCTGGCATGATTTGTACGAAAAGCGTCCATTTTGGATAGTCTTGACGTTCAATCGCATCGAACAGATCACGTTGATGACTTTCACGATCTTGGCCCACCAATTCGCCAGCTTCTGCATCAGTTAAGTTTTTAATTCCTTGTTGCGTTCTAAAGTGGAATTTCACCCAGAAACGCTCATTGGCAGCATTAATAAAACTATAAGTATGGCTACTAAAACCATGCATATGGCGGTAGCTTGAAGGGATACCACGATCAGACATCACAATCGTTACTTGGTGTAATGCTTCTGGAAGTAATGTCCAGAAATCCCAGTTATTGGTCGCACTACGCATATTGGTTTTAGGGTCGCGTTTTACCGCTTTGTTTAAATCTGGGAATTTACGTGGATCACGTAAGAAGAACACAGGGGTATTGTTCCCGACCATGTCCCAGTTACCTTCTTCAGTATAAAATTTTAACGCAAAACCACGGATATCTCGTTCCGCATCTGCTGCACCACGTTCACCTGCAACTGTGGTAAAGCGAGCAAACATTTCAGTTTTTTTACCGATTTCGCTAAAAATTTTAGCGCGGGTATATTGAGTAATATCATGGGTTACGGTGAATGTACCAAATGCACCTGAACCTTTGGCATGCATACGGCGCTCAGGAATCACTTCACGGACAAAGTTGGCAAGTTTTTCATTCAGCCATAAATCTTGGGCTAATAATGGTCCTCTAGCACCTGCGGTCATACTATTTTGGTTGTCGACGACAGGTGCGCCGAAATCAGTAGTTAAGTGGCTATAAGGACATTTTTTATCGTCTTGGCTCATGTTCTATCTCCATCAAGATGACCCGTGAGTGAGGTCACCTCAACTGTTTGACCGTTCAAAGATATGAATGTTTAACTGTCTCATGCGCAAATTGGGTATCGAAACTTCGGATGCCTAAGTGCGATTTATAATGATCAAGTTCCCATCCTTTGTATTTTTACTCTAGGTTGATGAAAGCTTTTTTTCCAATGGATTAAAGTTGATGTCATAAATGCTTTATTCGATTGAAGCTGTCTAAATCTTAAACATGAACTGTACTTTTTTGAATGTTAGATTTGTTAAAAAAAGATAAAAGATAACGAAAAAATAAAGACTTACTGCTTTACTTGGTTTTAGTTGAAATTGTATCTAGTGTTTGTTTTGGAAAGTGAGAAAGACATTGGTTGTTTTATAAAAGGGCCTGTTTTACCTGTTGGAGTTATGTAAAAAGTCCTCAATTGATTTCTCTCATGGTTTTTGATGTATCTTAAAATTGATTAATTTACTCAGTGAGTACAGTTAAAACGACTGAATTTATTCAACATACTTTGCTTGTTATCTAAAAGCAGATGCTCAGTAGTAAATATGTAAACCCTTAAGATTTTTACGTTTGCTATGTTATTTTGTGCTTATCTTTGAAGAGATTAAAAAAATGAAAAAGTTAGCATTGAGTTTCGGGTTGTCTTTAACTGTTTTAGCAGGTTGTACTTCCATGCCACAAAAAGATGAGACTAAAGAAAATTCCTTGAAGGTTGAGTTTGTTGGGCAAGGAAATTATGCGGTCACGCAACAACAGGGTACAGTAAGCTTATATGCAGTGGACAGTCAGATCGCGGATGTTCCAGCGACTTTGATTCAACAGAAAAAAGTTCAAATCTCTCAGGTCCCATTTGCGGTTGATTTTACTGTGCCTGCAGATCACCGTAAGCTTATTCAGCTCTCAGTTCGGGATGATGCTAAAATCAAATACTATGTGACTTGGGAGTCGGATGCCAAGAATTTAACTGGCAAAGATGCGATTGTGATTGATTATGATCGTAAATTTCCAAGCGTGACGTTGAATGGCGGCAAACAACAGATTTACCTGCGTTCAGCAAAATAAGCATATGTATTGAAAAAGGGCGATCTTGTTGAAAGTATCGCCCTTTTTTATGTTTGGTCTTATATGGAAATGTCTCGTTTAGACATTGAGCATACGATTGGATTTGACCATATCGGCAAGACCGTGGGTCTTGAAATAATGTTCAAGCCAACTTTTAATCACCAGTGGGTTGTTCATTTGTAGAACATCATCCAACAGTTTCTTAGCATCAGTCATTGGGACATGACAAATCGCTTTGCGTACTCTGAGAATATTGCTTGAACTCATCGAAAGGGTGTTAAAACCCATTGCCATTAATAAAATTGCAGACAATGGATCGCCCGCCATTTCACCGCAGACGCTGACTGGTTTCTGATGGATATGACAGTCTTGAACCAAACGTTTTAGTGCGCGTAGTACCGATGGATGAAAATGCGAATAGACGTTGGCCACATGCGGATTATTCCGATCGACTGCCAGTAAATACTGGGTTAAGTCGTTTGAGCCCACCGAGAAGAAATCAACCAGTTCGGCAAATTCATCAATCTGTAAAAGTACACTTGGTACTTCAACCATAATCCCGATTTTAGGTTTGGTGATTTTAACTTGCTCTTCTTCTTGTACCGCAATCCAGTCACGTTCTAACAGATACAGCACTTCTTCAACTTCACTAACACTGGTCACCATTGGCAACAAGATATGCAAATTATTTAGACCAATACTGGCTTTCAGCATGGCACGAATTTGCGCAGAGAAAATTTCAGGATGATCAAGAGTAAAGCGTATACCACGCCAACCCAATGCTGAATTTTCTTCTTCAATACTGAAATACGGTAAGTCCTTGTCCGCACCAATATCGAGGGTACGCATAATCACAGGCTTGTTGGCAAAATGGCTTAATTGTTGGCGATAGATGGCACGTTGTTCTTCTTCGCCAGGGAAGCGCTCACGTAACATGAATGGAATTTCACTGCGATATAAGCCAACACCTTTGGCACCACGTTGTACACCACGGACCACATCAATCATCAAACCGGTATTGACGAATAAAGGAATCGACACGCCATCTGGGGTAATTGCATCTTTGGTTTCGTATTGCTTCAAATCTTTGGCGATTTGCTCTTCTTCTTTTTGTACTTCTTTATAACGTTGACGTAGACGACGCGGTGGATTGACGAAAACACGGCCTTGATAGGCATCTACAATCATTTCGATATCATCCAGTGTGGTGATTGGTAACTCGGTTACCCCCACCACAGTTGGAATGCCCAAGGCGCGTGCAACAATCACCATATGTGAGTTGGCCGCACCCTCAGAAGTGACAATCGCCGCAATATTATCCACGGGCAATTCCACCAAGGCTGCCGTGCTGATCTCTTCGCCAATCAAAATGCTGTCCGGACTGAGTTCACGATGACTGGTATCGTTTTCTTGCAAGCAAGCCAAGATTCGGCGCCCAAGATCTTTCAGATCAGAAACACGTTCACGCAGGTAGTCATCTTCCATTTGTGCAAATAACGCGACATGTTTGTCGATGACTTTGCGTACCGCACCCTGTGCCCAACTGCCAGCACGAATATGGTCTTTAATTTCACTCGGTAGCGCATTTTCATCTAACATACGTAAAAACACGCTAAATAAGGCACGTTCTTCCGACATGAGTGAATCTTGCATTTTTTCATCTAGGGATTGAATCTCTAAACGTACTGCTGCAATGGCTTGATCGAGTAATTCTAATTCGTCACTGATGTCTTCGGCTTCACGATCTGGAATCGCAGCAAGGTCAGCAGGAGGGTACAACACGATGGCACGACCTAAGGCCACACCACCTGCGCCCGACACCCCTTGGAAGGTTTTATAGCTGGGTCCATTGCTGGGTTTACGGAACACATCAATATTTCCCACCGCATGCGCATGGGCAATAACCCCTGAAAGCTGTGCACAAAGTGTGACTAAGAATGATTCAGCGGCTTCGCTAAAGTCTTGAGACTCTTTATTTTGAACAACCAGCACCCCCATTACCTTGCGGCGATACATCACTGGAACGCCAAGGAAGGAGTTAAACAGCTCTTCACCTGTTTCAGGTAAATAGGCAAAGCGCTCATGTTTAGGGGCATTGTCGAGGTTGACGATTTCTTCACGTTGACCAACTAAGCCAACCAAACCTTCACCAACACTGAGTGATACCGTGCCAACCGCCTCGGGTTTTAATCCTTTAGAGGCCATCAATACGTAGCGACGATTACGCTCGTCCAATAAATAAATTGAACAGACATCCACATGCATGGCATCGGCCACATGATTGACCATAATGTCCAAGGAATCATGCAAACTGACGGACGCATTAATTTCTTGCACAATGCGTCTAAGCGTGTCGAGTTGCATGTTTGACATGGATGTTTACTCCAATTTATTGAATCGTTATAGGCCTAGTTATAACAGCTCTGTTGCCAAAAATCATTGCTTAAAATGATGATTTCATGACAATTAGCGCTGAGGTAGTTGTAAACATAATTCCATCATAGCTTTACGGTAAACATCACGTTTGAAGTTGACCACTTGACCCAATGGGTACCAGTAACTCACCCATTGCCATTCATCGAATTCGGGTGGGTCTGATAGGTTTAACTGAATATGATGCGGCGAGGCCGTTAACTTCAGTAAAAACCATTTCTGCTTTTGTCCAATACATACCGGATCTGAATCTGACCGAATGTACCGATGT
>NZ_DBBF01000033.1:0-25511 GCF_002292065.1 Acinetobacter sp. UBA991
GGATCTGTTAAACGTGACTGCTGTATTTGGGAGCAATTCTGTGTAGAGCAGGGGATTAAATTTGACTTGGTACACCCTGCAGCAAACATGACAAAAACCAAAGATGCATATTTTAAAAAAATAACTGGCTGGGTAGGCAGAACAAGTGAACACAGCCGTGATGCAGCAATGTTAGTTTACGGACGGTTGAAATGAGAAAACAAAATAACGATTGGTTTTTAATTATTGCATTCATCATATTCGCCATTGTTGTAGTGGCGGTTAATACATGGAACACGGTTCAAGTTTGTAAAGGTCAAGAAGTGTATTGGGTTAACGGAACTCAATTCACATGTAAATTTTTTAAGCATTAGGAGCGCGAAAATAATGAATGCAGTAGCAAAACAAAAAATGGATTGGTCGAAGCGCTCACCTCACCAGTGGCTTGATCAATATGGTATCTGGGTTCGATCAGGTAATTTTAAAAGCTCTGCTAACCCGCTTGCCAAAGCAATAGACCAGGCAGATGAAACACGAGTTCGTGCAAGCAAGATTTCAAAGCCATGTGAAATTACTGATTATGAAGCGGTTGAGGTTGGTAAACTCTTGGCGAAAATGCACAACGAAAATAGAGAATATTTGGCAGAGCGTGCCTGGTTGTTGATTTTAAAATATGAGAACGATTGGTCGTATCAAACGATTGCGAATACTCACAAGGTGAGCAAGGCAACCGTCCGAAGGGAGATTGATTTAGGCCTATCGTATTTAGATGGGAAAATTGAAGTATTAATGAGTGTTTGATAAGGCTTTAATTCACACTTGACTGTGTAGCACACTTAGTTTAGATTTGTGATACAGTGGACGAAGTTATAGTAATTCACTTAGTTTTGATTTTCATACCCACTGAGATACCACATCAGTCAGTGGGTATTTTTTTGCTCATCGAAAGGTGGGCTTTTGCGTTTCTGGGGTTACCTATTAGACCTCTTAAAGTAATAGGCGCTTTGCATGGTCGGCAGAGTGAATAGAGGGGTGCGAGGCTTTGAACAAGGCACTACCCTTGGTTTGACCACCTAAAGAGGTGAGTATTTACTTGCGGATTGGCGACCCCTTAACACACTCAGTTAGCCTTAAACTACGGTACTACTCAGCCCAGTTATTCATTTGGATAGCTGGGCTGTTTTCATGGCCATTCAAAAAGAGAAAATAAAAATGGAAAATCGTTGGCATGCTGATCAAGAAAATAATATGAGGCCAGATGTTAAGGGTTTGCCTTGCCCATTTTGCGGTTATGACCATGGTATAGCTGTTGATAGTAATTCACATGATTTAAAAGAGCATGGGGTTATATGGTCAGCTCGTGCATTTTGCCATGAGTGTGGGGCGCAATCTCCCAGCACAAACATAACAACATGGCCAGATCATCCATTAAGTGAAGAAAGAATTTATATTGATTGGGAAAATGAGCGTGAGGTTGTGAATCTCGCGGTAAAGATATGGAATATTCGGAAATAGGATTTAAACCCTCACTCGCATTAGCGCAATGCGAGTCAATTAGCTGAGCGTATTTCGCCACAAGAAGCCCCGCTGCAATAATGGTATTGGCGGGGTTTTATTTTTATATAGGTGCGGTATGACTGATAAAGTGGAAGCAAAAAAAGACTTGGTTTACTGTTGTGCTGAACTCAATAAATACGAAACTTTGAGCAGAACAGGGCTCTCAAGAGATGAGTTAATAACAATAGACACCATCATGATCAGACTAAAAGAGAGAATTAAAAATCTCAGAAGTGTGCTCCATGCGTGACCCAAAGCGATTAGCTGAGATTAGAAAGCTGCCTTGTGTTGTATGCGGTAGATCGCCAGTAGATGCAGCTCATAGTAATCAGTCAGCACACAGCAAAGGGTTAGGCGTAAAGGCAAGTGATGAGTTCACAATCCCACTTTGTAGGCAACATCACATTGAATATGACCAATTCCAAAAGATGAATCGTTCGCAGTCGGTTGAATGGTTCGCAAAAATGCTTGAAAAGACTGAGCGGATGTTGAATCTTAAAGTTGAAGAAATTTTTTAACTGAGCCGAATGGCTCTTTTTTTTGTGAGAATTAAAATGGAAAACCAACATCGTAAAATCAAAGGCTATCGTGAACTTTCTCAAGAAGAAGTTGATTTAATGAATCGCATCAAGGAGAAGGGAGCAGAATTGCTTGCACTTCAAGCTGAACTCACTGGACGCCTAGATACTGACACAGAAGTTAAGCTTGCAAATGCACGAAAATCTATTGAAGGCCATGAATACGAAGGACGACCTTATAATGTTTACAACGGCAACTCTGATGAATGTCAAGAATATCGACGCTTTGAAGCGGCAGAGCCGTTGCGTTGGGCTGCAATTGGTAAAACAGATATTCAGACAGGAATTATGGCTTTGGTTCGTGCGGTAGCTCAACCAACAGGTTGTTAAGCCACCCTCGGGTGGTTTTTTATTGAGGTGGGTATGAATCAAGCAGTCTTTCCAATACCTAACCATACTGAGATTGCCAAAGTAATTAACTACCTTAATCTGAATCATGCTAAGGCCGCAGTAGAGGGTAAACCATTAATCGTTACTATCTCTACTAAACAAATTGATAGATCAGCAGCGCAAAACAGACTCTATTGGAAATGGCTCACACAATTCGCTGATCATGTAGGTTCAACCAAAGAAGAACAACACGCTTTCTTTAAACGCAAGTTTCTAATTTCTATATTCAATCGTGATGATGCTGAATATGCAGAAATGTGTAGAGCTATTGCTGCATTGAAGAAGAATGAGTGTGAAGAATACAAAGCGATTGCAGACCATGTGATCAAGCTTACAAGCACAAGCAAAGCATCAGTAAAACAAATGAATGAGTATCTCAATCAGATTGAAGCATTCTGTTTAATGCATGGTGCCAAGCTATTAATTCCTTATGACTTAGAGTGGTGTTATCGAGATGGTCTGTAAATCATGTGAAGAACGTCGTGAATGGATGAGAGTTCAATATGAGCGAGCAAAAGAAAGAACAGCCAAAGCAATCAACCGCATTAGAGGAATTGCTGACAAAGATAGTGGAACAGAACACAACACTGATTCAGCAGATAGCGAACAAGGATCAGATAATCCTAGCAGCACTGGAACAGAACAACGAACTCCTGTTGCAACTAAGCGAACAAGAGTCAGAACAACCAAGGTCGAGAACTCTTGATTAAGAGGTGGCTATGTCACGCAATATTGTATTGAAAAGAACCAAAGGTTCTAAAGGTCCATTAGCATTACATGATGCAATCACAGGTGAGATGCTTTCCTCACAACAAGAACTCAAGATCGAATCAAATCCAAATGGATATGTTGAGTTAAACGTTAAGTTCATCGTTGATGGTGATCGATTAAGAATAGTTGGTGATCATGAAACTACAAACACTCAAGCCGAGATTACAGGCACAGAGAACGCCAAGGCAGAATAGTTGGGGTTCAGGTCGTGGTGGTCGCCCATGGCGTAGACTCAAAGCAAAGATACACCTAAGAGATAAGTACACATGCCAGTACTGTGGTGTGGTCACTATGGACCTCGAGTTAGATCACATCGTTAATATTGCTCAAGGTGGCAATGATGATGAATCAAACCTACAGAGCTTGTGTGTGCCTTGTCATAAAGAGAAGACGTTGAAGGAGAGTAGGCAATGAGAGACTTCTTTCGAAAACTTATTAAGCCGAAATGTTCTTGTTATGGTTGTTCTTATACAAGTAAGCATGGTGGTTATATGCCATGTAGCAACACGCACAAAAGCAAATCAGATATTTCAAAGCCACCACGGAAACCATGAGGTTAACTATGGATATTAAAACAATTCAAATTAGTGTTAAGGGTGAGACAGCAACAGGTAAGTCTCATGTCCTCAGTGTAATTGAGAAGGCATTAAAAGCTGAGTATGGCCATGATGTCATGGTTGCATCTCGTGACTTGTACCTAGAGCGAAACCTAAACTGTTCTGATAATCAAATGAATAAACCAGACAAAGCTAAAGTAGTATTTGTTTTATCTGAATAACCCATGGGGGGAGGTGTTTCTTAAAAATCAAAAAATTACGGACACCGCCCACCAACTCACTTATAAGAAAAAATCAGTATTCAAAAATATGTTAAAGGAGGGTATATGGCTTTAACAGAAAAAAAGAAGGCATTTGCCCTCGCAAAACGAAACGGTAAAGACAATAAAGAAGCGGCTATTTTAGCTGGATGCCCTGAAAAGACTGCATCTGCGGCTGGTGCACGTTTAGCCAAAGATCAAGACGTTATTGCTTATCTGGAACGACTTGATGAAGCCACTCCTGAACAAGCTGTTAAACATGAGGTTAAACCTTTAACAACTTTCACAACCATAGCAACATCTAAGAATTTGTCGGACCCCTTGGAGTTTTTGGAGTCGGTATTTTCTGATCCAGTTGAAGATATGGCTCTACGTGTACGCGCTGCCCAAGCGGCACTTCCATACGTACACGGCAAAGTGGCTGAAAAGGGCAAGAAAGAAACCAAAGAAGATGCAGCTAAGGCTGCAACTAAGTCAGGTAAGTTTGGGACTTTGAATAACCAATTACCTAGCTAGCTGGTATAATAAAGGTATGGATTTAGAGCTTTTGCAGAGGCAAAAATGTACATTGAAAAACTCAAGGAAAAGTTCGAAACAATAGAATATGTAAAAGACAAAGTTGAAAACCTTAGATGGGATTCTTATTGTTGTCTTTACGAGGCCACTGATTGGAGAAATGCTGATCAAGTAGCCGATATGCACTGGATAAATGGTGCTTGGACAATTTATCGAGAATTAAACAAAATCTAAGTGTGACTTACAGTTTGTGAAATACTTAACCGCCTCAATGGCGGTTTTTTATTATCCAGTTTTGTCTGAATCCGTGGGCGACACGGTGCGAGAGTAAGCAATGTCCTGAACCAGTATGGGGATGCGTAGCCAGGCTTTTGAATGTGCCATAAACATCAGCTTATCTCAGCCATACATGCAGGGGCTCGCAACCTGCCAGACAATTTATTCCGCCTTATGGCGGTTTTTTATTGGACAGAATAAATGACCGCAATGCTTCCAGAATGGACAACCGCTTGCCCAGACTGGGAGGAGCGTATTGTTGCTAAAAAGTCGCTCATGCCATGTGAGCCATTATTTCCACAAGTTGCTGATGTTGCTGAGCGCATATTTAAAGAACTGATTCTAGTTGATGTGATGGGTAGCCCGAGGATGGGTGATGTCACATTGGAATGGGTAATTGAGTTTATCCGGGCAATCTTTGGTTCATACAATCCAAATACAAAACGTCGATTAATTCGTGAATTCTTTCTTCTGATTTCCAAAAAGAATACAAAGTCCACAATTGCAGCAGGTGTAATGCTTGTAGCGTTATTGCTGAATGACCGTCTTTCTGCTGAGCTTATTATCTTGGCACCTACAAAAGAAGTTGCGGATAATAGTTTTAACCCGATTCGTGACTTTATTCGCGCTGATGAAGAACTTAGCGCAATGATTAATGTCTCAGAGCACACAAAGACTGTTACTCATTTGGGTACTGGAGCAAATCTTAAAGTTATCGCAGCGGAATCAAATGCGGCAGCAGGTAAAAAGGCTTCAATAATTTTGATCGATGAGGTTTGGTTGTTTGGGAAACGATCAAATGCTGAATCAATGTTCCGTGAAGCAAAAGGTGGTTTAGCATCACGTCCAGAAGGTTGCGTGATCTATCTGTCTACAATGTCAGATGAAGTGCCGTGTGGTGTATTTAAGCAGCTTCTTGATTATGCCCGTGATGTTCGTGATGGCATTAAAGAAGATAAGGGATTTTTACCCCTCATCTATGAATTCCCAAAACATTTGGTCGAAGCAGGCGAGCACTTAAAACCTGAGAACTTCTACATCACCAATCCAAACTTGGGCGCATCCGTTGACCTTGAGTATCTGATTTCAGAGTTTAAAAAAGTCAAAGATGCAGGGGAAGAATCCCTTAGAGACTTCTTGGCAAAGCACTTAAACATTGAAATTGGCATGAATCTACGTGCTAACCGATGGGCAGGTGCTGAGTACTGGAATAAGCAAAAGCACGTATTTGGCTTGGACCATATCATTGAGCAATCAGAACTTATAACTATTGGTATCGATGGTGGTGGTTTAGATGACTTACTCGGATTAGCAGTTTTAGGGCGATTAAAGAAAGATCCGCGTATCTGGTGGCTTTGGAATCATGCATGGGCCAATAAGATCGCTTTAGAACGTCGCAAAGAGAACATTCCCAAGTATCAGGACTTCGAGAAAGAGCAATCTTTAACGGTTGTTGACCGTGTTGGTGATGACATTGATCAACTCGCAGCAATTGCCAAGAAAGTTTATGACAGTGGCAAGCTTAATAAGATTGGTCTTGATCCGCTTGGTTTAGGTGGTCTTTTAGATGGCTTGCTTGAAGTGGGAATTCCTGAAGATTCAATGTTTGCGGTGCCTCAAGGTTACAAGTTGATGGGTTACATCCTTACAACCGAGCGCAAATTAGCAGAAGGCAATCTATTCCATGCTGGACAGCAGCTAATGACTTGGGCAGCAGGTAATGCGCGGGTGATTATGGTCGGTAATGGTATGCGAATAACCAAGCAAGAATCCGGAATAGGGAAGATTGACCCATTGATCGCCACGTTTAATGCGGTGGCTTTGATGAGCCTCAATCCAGTAGCCAAGAATTTAGATATTGATAATTATTTAGAGGATGTCGTGATAGCATGAGCGATTTACAAGACACGGGTTTTTGGACTCGTTTCTGGTCACGATTGACTGGAAGAACACAATTAAAAAAAGGTGATACTTCTTATCCTTTTGATAGCTACATTTCGTCGGGTGGAGCAGTTGTAACACCTGAAACAGCATTGAAGCTATCAGCAGTTTGGGCATGTGTGAAATTGCGTGCTGAAACAATCTCTACTTTGCCATTACAGCTTTACGATAGTGAAAAACATATAGCTGTAGATCATTATCTCTATCGAATTTTGCATGATTCACCCAACGCAGATATGTGTGCTAGTGAGTTTTGGCAGGTACAAAGCGCTTGCTTAGACTTGTGGGGTAACTCATACAATCTGATAACCAAGCGATCAAATGGTGAAGTGATAGCACTTGAACCGCTTTTTCCGAGTGAAATGCTCGTAAAGCGCAATAAATCAGGTTCAATTGAGTTTCACTACACGGAAAATGGTAAAACAACCATTTATTCAGAAGATAAGATTCTTCATTTCAAAGGTTTCACCTTAGATGGGCTTGTGGGCTTATCAGCGATTCAATTTTTTGCTCAAACCATTGGTATGCAATTTGATGCTAATAACCAAGCTCAAGACTGGTTTAAAAATGGTTTAAAAGTAGGTGGGTTCCTTGAAACTGGTGAGCAAACTCTAACAACTGATCAACGTCAACGTATGCGAGCGAGTCTTTCTGAGTTCAGTAAAGCTGAAAATTCAGGAAAGTACATGATTCTTGAAGCTGGTATGAAGGTTTCAGGTGCTAGTAGCATTCGCATTAATCCAGTTGATGCTCAACTTCTTGAGTCGCGTTACTTTGGGATTGAAGAAATCTGTCGTGCATTTGGTGTCCCGCCGCAATTAATTGGGCATACAAGCAAAGCAAGTTCTTGGGCATCAAGTTTAGAGCAAACGAATCAAGGGTTTCTTACTTATGCGCTGAATCCACAATTGGTACGTTATGAGCAAACAATTGCTCGCAAGTTGCTTTTACCTCAAGACAAATACAAATATCGTCCTAAATTCTCTGTGGATGGCTTACTACGTTCAGATGTAGCTAAACGTGGTGATTTCTACGTAAAAATGACTCAAAACGGCTTAATGACAAGAAACGAAGCGCGTGAGCTAGAGGATTTGCCAGCATCAACAGATCCAGCGGCAGACAAGCTAACAGTACAAATGCAAATGGTGCCACTTGGAGAAAATCAGGGGAATCCTCAATGAATAGAAAAAGTTTTAATTTGGAGATCAAAGCCGTCCAAGAGGACGGTTTTTTTTCGGGCTACGGTGCCGTTTTTGGGAATATTGATTGGTACAACGATGTGATTTTACCTGGAGCATTCACTGCTTCTTTAGCTAAATGGCGAGCAAAAAACAAGATGCCGCCAGTTTTATGGAATCACAACGATAGTGAGCCTATTGGTGTCTACACAAACATCTATGAAGACGAAAAAGGCCTGTATGTTGAAGGGAAATTACTCATTGATGATGTGCCGCGAGCCAAGTCAACACATGCGCTTTTAAAAGCAGGCGCAATTGATGGCTTGAGTATTGGATATTCAACTAAAAAAGCAAATCAACAAGGCAATGGGGTTAGAGAGCTTGTTGAAGTTGAGCTTGGTGAAATCTCAATCGTAACTCAGCCAGCCAATGAACGAAGCGTTATCACATCTGTCAAATCCAAATTAGATGAAGGCGAACTGCCGACATTACCTGAATTTGAAAAATTCTTGAGAGAGTCAGGATTTTCAAAATCGCAATCCGTTGCAATCGCAAGCAAAGGTTTGCGCCCTCTTCTGAGCGAGTCAGAGGAAGAAATCAAAGAAGCGAAATCAATCTCAAATGCTTTAAATATCTTAAAAGGAGTCAGCAATGTCTGATCAAAATTTAGAACAACTCGCTCAAGAGTTTAAAAAACAAGTCGATGAAGTAAAAGGCATTGCCGAAGAGTTTAAAGGCAAGCGTGAACATGGCGATAAAATTGCGGAAGGCGCAAAACAATCAGCAGATGAAGCCATCACTAAATTAAACGAGCTTAAAGCGCGTATTGATGAAGTTGAGCAGAAGTCAGCGCGTCGTCCTAATGATCAACCTGAAGAACAAAAGTCATTAGGTCGTCAATTTGTTGAATCAGAGCAATTCAAGTCGCTTAGTGGTTCGGCAGGTCAACGCGGTAAAGCCAATTTCGAAATTAAAGCCACTATCACATCTGCAACCACGAATGCGGCTGGTTCAGCAGGTGATTTAGTTCAAACCACACGTCTTGCAGGTATCATCGCCCAACCTGATCGTAAATTAACAATTCGCGATCTGTTAATGCAAGGTCGCATGGATGGTAACGCGCTTGAATATGTGAAAGAAACTGGATTTACAAACAATGCAGGAATGGTCGTGGAGGGTACATTAAAGCCGCAATCATATCTTAAATTTGACTTAGTAAGTACAACAGCAAAAGTAATTGCTCATCATATGAAGGCTTCTCGCCAAATCCTTGATGATGCTTCACAGTTGCAATCTTATATTGATGGTCGTTTACGCTATGGCTTGGCTTTCAAAGAAGAGCAGCAAATCCTAAATGGTGATGGCACAGGTCAAAACTTGTTGGGGATTATCCCACAAGCGACTGCTTATGTTCGCCCAACAGGTGTAACACCATCATCTGAATCAATCATTGATACTTTGCGCTATGCAATGCTTCAAGCGGTTTTAGCTGAGTATCCAGCAAGCGGTCATGTGCTTAACCCGATTGATTGGGCAAGCATTGAAACCCTAAAAGATACAACTGGCCAATACATTATTGGCAACCCTCAAGGCACCTTGAACCCAACATTGTGGGGTTTACCTGTGGTTGCAACTCAAGCAATCACAGCAGGTAAGTTTTTGACAGGCGCATTCTCAATGGGTGCTCAAATCTTTGATCGCTGGTTATCTCGTGTAGAAGTTGCTACTGAGAACGAAGATGATTTCGTTAAAAACTTGGTAACTATCCTTGCTGAAGAGCGTCTAGCTTTAGCGGTTTACCGTCCTGAAGCGTTTGTTTACGGCAACTTAGTGCCAATTGTTTAACCTTGATTAGAAAGGAGTAAAAGCTCCTTTCTTTTTGGAGAACGAGATGAAATACGAAGTGAAGCGCGAACATTTTGGCGACCAGTTTTATAAAAGTGGTGACATTCGAGAAGCTGATCCAATGACAGTAAAACACCTGATTGATAAAGGTGTTCTTACAGAACTTAAAGAAGAAAAAAAGCCAGTCAAAACAATTAAACAGGTGAAATCAGAATGATTGATTTAGATCAGGCAAAACTACACTGTCGCATTGACGAAGATGCTGAAGATTCATTGATTTTGAAATGGATTGCAGAAGCAGAAGAGGTAATTCAAAACGATTTAGATCGTAAAGTGATTGTAGATGAGGCTGATCGAGTAAATGAAACTGATATTTTGGATAACGATTGGCTGGATTCAGCAAGATTGATTTACGTTCAATACCGCTATAGCCGCAGTTTAGAAGGAAAACCACAAGCCTATTGGGACCTATTGCAAAAGTTTAGAATTATGGGGGTTTAAATGGCAGATTTAGCTCCTGAACTGTGCCATCGCATCACCATCCAACACTATGTTGCTGGTGGTCGAGATGAAGATGGCTTTGAAATCGAAGGCTCTTGGCAGGAATATCAACAGCTCTGGGCTAAAGTCACTCCATTGTCAGCAAGGGATTTAATTTCGGCACAAGCTGATCAATCCGAAGTTGTTGCTCGAATGAAAATCCGCTATCGAGAAGACATCAACACGACGATGCAAGTCATTTGGAAGGGTCGAACATTCTCAATCCAAAGCCAAGCACTTGATGACAATGAAACAGGCAATATTTATTGCACTTTCTTGTTGGGGCAGGGTCTGGAAAAACCTAAGTAGAGGTGGTTATGGCAGGCGTAGAAGTTGAAATTACAGGTCTTGATGATGTCAAGAATCGACTTCAAAGACTTGCCAATCCTCGTAAAGCTAGAAGCATTGCTCGTAAAGCAGCACGTCAAGCAATGAACATTGTTCGAGATGCTGCTCGATTGAATGCCAAAGCCATTGATGATCCAGATACAAGAGAGAAGATATGGAAAAACGTAAAAGTATCACCCGGAAAAAGTAAGAACAAAGATGTAGTGATTATGCGAGTTGGCGTTGATGGCGGTGCGTCGTTTTCAAACAAAAATCCAAAGCCGACCAGTGGTGGCGATACGAGACATTGGAGATGGATCGAATATGGCCGATCAGGCGTGCCAGCGGTTCCATTCATGCGGCCTGCATTAGCAACCAATATTCAGCAGGTTACAAACAAGTTCGCAGAAGTATTTGATGCTGAACTAGATAAGGAATTGGCAAACCTATGATTTATCTACCGATTTACAAAACTATGAATGCTGATGCTGCGGTGAAAGCTATCTTTGGTGACAACCTTCGAATCTATGAAGACATCGCACCACTGAATACACCCGTACCATATGCAGTCTGGCAAGAGGTTGGTGGTAATGCAGAAAACAGCATTGATTGCCCCGCTAAGACTGATCACATCATGTATCAGGTGATTGTGTATGACACCAATCAAAAACGCGCTTATGAAGGGCGTGATGCAATCCGCAGGGCATTAGAAAGTCAAAGCTATATCTTGAATCCAAGAATCAGCAATTATGAGCCAGATACCAAACTATTTAGCCGTGGCTTTGATGCAAATTGGCTTTTATCCAGATAAGGAGGAAAACAGAATGGCAGATATCTCTATAGATGAATTCAAAATTCGTAAGGAAAACCTAGAGAAACACCTTGCTGAGAAAATTGCTGAACAGATCGGAATATTTGAGAAAGAAACTGGTGTGAATGTGCAAGACGTTCAAGTTAATTTCGCTGATGTAACTGCAATAGGTGAGAAAGAAAAATACATTCTGACAAGCGTTAATGTGAAAACTGAAATTTCAGATTAATCAACCAAAAAACCATAGGCACCCACTCGGGTGCTTTTTTATTGCCTAAAATTTGAGGAGCACTACTCATGGCAGAAGTCCGTGTACAAGGTACGAATGTATTCGCATTCGACGGTACAACCATTACACAACTGGCTTGTCTAACAGCCATTGATTTGGGTGGTGATTCCACTACTCGAATTGAAAAAACCTGTTTAGATGAAACTAAAAGCAAGTCTTACTTAACTGGCCTAGCCGATCCTGCGCAAGGTTCTCTAGGTTTTAACTTAGACACTGAAAACGAATCTCATCTAAAAATGATTGAGTGGGCTGAATCTAAAAAGGATGGCCTAGAGTTCTACATTGGGTCGTCTGAAGGTACTGCACCGCCAACTGTAACAGGCAGCACAGTAACTTTACCTGAAACACGTTCTTGGTGGGCATTTAAAGGTGGTATCTCAACACCTGTTCCATCTTTCGAAGCGGATGCTTTAGTGGGTTACACCGTGACTCTTGAGCGCGAAACAACCGTTGCATTCACCCCTAAAACCTAACATCTAGCCCCGAAAGGGGCTTTTACTTTTGAGAATTAAAATGGCTAAAGTAGATTTTAAGAAAGCAAAGAATATTACTAAAGCTGGAGCACCAGTTGAGCGTGATGTTAAGTGGACAGTTGAAGTAACCAGCGAGAATATTGAACAGTTAAAAACAGTTTCAGAAAATCAAGATTTAAAAGTTGGTGATCAGGTTGAACTTGAAGGTCAAGTCTTTGTTAAGCGAATGAGCTTTAAAGCAAGTCGTGAAGCATCAAAAGCATTTGAATGGGATATCGATTACGAAGATGTTGAAAAATCTAAACTCAAGTCTGTAGATTCTGATCAACTACAAGCAACTCAGCTTTTAGGCACCATTTGTGAAGATGCAAAGGGCACTCCATTCTTCACATCAGCACAAGATGTTTATGACTCTGATCCATCTTTCATTGCGGCTTTGTACCAAATTGCTGACGAAGTGAACAATTTCATGGGAAAGTTAGTGAAGAAGAACTCGGAAGAAACGAACTCATCTGTGAACTCGTCCTCAACGGAATCGGTGGCAGCACCATTGAAGAAGCAGAGCAAAAAATAAGTATTTCTGAAATGGCTATCTGGAAAGCTTACAGGATCAAGTACGGTTCGCTAAACATTGGTCGTCGTATCGAACAAGCCGTTGGTAATGCTTTAGCTCTGTACGCAAATGGAAATAGAAAGGCAGGAAGCAAACCTTTATCAGCTTATGACTTCATGCCACATGAGAAGAAGCCTAAACCTGTAGAGATTGGTGTTGAAGATTATCTGATGAGTATGGTTGGAAGGTAGTTTTGAATATAGAATATCCAAAAAAGGATATTTAAATGACCGAAAAACAAAAAGACTTCACCCAACCTGAATATTCAAATCCTGTGATTGATATGTGGGAGTTCTTCAATGAAAACCCACAATTTAAGCTTTTAAAATATGAACCTGTGAAAGGTGGGATTAGAGTGTTTTATGAGGTGGTGAGTTGAGAAAAGCCCCGAAGGGCTTTTTTATGGAATGTATCCACGACCATCTATGTCATTTATCCTGTTTTCCACATCATAAGAGTTGGCTTCAAGAACACTGACATCATTTTCAAGTCTCTCAAGCCTAGCGTTAATTTCTTTTAATTGTAAAAGCTCTTTCAAGATTGAGTTTGCCCATTCTTCTAGCTTTTGGGGATCAGTTATATTTTTCGGGTTGGTAGGCTCAGGTAGGTCATCAAGCTCAAATGTTCGCTCAAGACGTAGCTGAGCCTCTGCGTTAATGGATCTACTATTTTTTTTAGCGGCATCCACTATTCGTTGTTTCAATTCAGCTGGAATGCGTAAATTAAATTGAACATCATCTGACATTTTGTGACCTAGTGAATTGTTAGCACTTGTTAGCAAAATATGTTGACATAAGTTTGTTTGATTTGCTATGTTAGCAATTGTTAGATATTGCTAACAATTAGTAGAGGTGAATATGGCAAAAAGTGAATCACAGGTAAATTTTAGATTGCCTGATAATATTTTGGTGCGTTTTAAAGAGGAAACTCAAAAGGAGCGCAGGTCTCAAACTGCACAGTTAACCATTCTTGTAGAAGAATGGCTTGAAAAGCGTGAAAAACAACAAGGTGCGAAAGCATGAAATCAATAGACAACAAAAAAGCCCAACACTTGCAGGCGACGGGCTTAATTGATTGTCACGTTAAAGGAAATTAATATGACTACGAATAGTTTATCTCAAATCACAGTACCTTTCCATAGTACAGAACTATATTTAGTTGAACACAACTGGCAACCATACACACCAATGAAACCTATTGTTGAGGGTATGGGTTTAGACTGGAAAAGCCAGTTTGCAAAGATCAAGGATAAGTTCAATAGCTCAATGGTGGAAATCACCATTCAGGTTGTTGGTGACTTACAATCAAGACCTTACCTATGTTTACCTGTACGAAAACTTGCAGCATGGCTTTATTCGATCAGCCCAAACAAAGTAAAACCTGAAATCCGCGATTCAGTCATCATGTATCAAAATGAGTGTGATGATGTTTTATGGGATTACTGGACTAAAGGTGTTGCAGTCAATCCTAGAACCAACAAGGAAGATCGAGTACCTCTTAAAGATGCAGTGAATATGTTGGTTGCTAAATCCAAATCACTGACCTATTCAGATGCATATAAGTTGGTTCACCAAAAGTTTGGAATCAAGCATGTTGATGAACTAACAATGGATTTGGTTCCAGTTGCGGTGGAATATGTACATAAGTTAATGGGGGAATATCTACCAAAAGTTGAATACATTGATCCTGAGCTAAAGGCTTTTGAATTGCTCGCTGCTGATACTACAAACCGAATTCATGACTGGATATGGAGTCTGCAAGATGAGATCAGGCGCCTAAAAGGAAATATTCCAGACTTTCCAATATTTGACAGAGAAGCTATTACAAGGGCTGTTGTAAGTCGCATGACTTGCATGAGCCGTATGTTATTAACAATTGATAGTCTCACTAACAAACCTAACATTCAGTTCATTCCAAATAATTCTTGGATTTTGAATGATGAAAATATTGCAAAGATAGTTGGTGATCGAGAAGGGCCTAACAAAGAGGTTCTTCCTGATATCATTCAAGCTGCTGCAAATAGATTAAGAAAGTAGCTTTTTTACTCAAAACAAAATATCCTCGTTAGAAATAACGGGGATTTTTTATGAAAAAGATTGTTTTGTTGGGTTTAATAATTGTATTAGCAGCGTGTTCACAGAATAAAATTGAGAAATTAGAAGCAGAGCAGAAAGAACTTGAAAATGAAATTGAAAAATTCAATAAAATAGGAGAGAAATATGATGCTCCATGTCAAGAATCAGTAAAGTTATACCAGAAGGCTAGAGAGTCAAATTCAGAAAATGCAGAAAGCCTTAAAAATAAAGGAGCTGAAATATGTCAAAAAGCATTTGATGCTCAAAATAAAGTCCTTGATTTGCAAAGTAAAATTGTGAGCATTCAAATGTCAATAATTGCAGAAAAATCTAAATAGTTTTAAGAAAAATCAAAAAACCTCGCTGTGCGAGGTTTTTTTATTGCCAGGAGAAAAGTAAATGGCTGTAGGTTTAGGAACATTAACGCTCAATTTAATTGCCCAAACTGGGCTATTTACTCAAGGTTTAAATCGTGCAGAGCAACAAACGCGTACTTCTGCACGCAATATGAGTAATGAATTAAATCTTGTTGGAAGAACATTTAAGGATTTACAGGGCACTTTGATGGCATCTTTTGCAGGAGCACTAACAATAGGTGCTGCTATATCAAAAATGGATGCTTACACTGGTCTGCAAAATAGATTGAAGTTAGTGACAGCTTCACAAACAGAGTTAAATAACGCACTAAAAGATACGTTTAATATTGCTCAAGCAACAGGTCAATCATGGGATAGCACAGCACAGGTATATCAACGCTTTGCAGATAATGCAAAACGGTTGGGTATTACGCTTGGTCAAACCGCTTCTCTTACTGAAACAGTTGCAAAATCAATTGCTATTTCTGGTGGTAGTGCAGCAAGTGCAGAAGCAGCTTTAGTCCAATTTGGGCAAGCTTTGGCATCAGGTGTACTTCGCGGAGAAGAGTTTAATTCCATCTCGGAGCAAGCCCCTGGATTGTTAAAAGCGATTGCAACGGGTCTAGGTGTGAATATTGGCGAATTGCGAAAAATGGCTGGAGAGGGCCAGTTGACTGCTGATGTTGTTATTAAATCATTGGAAAAAGCTAAAGCTTCTGTAGATGATTTGTTTGGAAAAACTGATTTCACAATTGCCAATTCTTTTACGATGCTAAATAACGCAGTAATTCAGTTTGTTGGTGAAGCTGGTAAGGGTAGTGGTGCTGCACAAGTTCTTTCTAGCTCTATAAAAGCATTAGCAGATAATCTAGATGTACTGACCAATGCAGCAATGGTCGGAGCTGCATTTTATGCTGGTACTTTTATTCCGGCAATTTACACCAGTGTGGCAGCAGGATACGCAAAAACTAAACAGTTAATCGAGCAAACGGCTGTGCAATATGCAACGATCAATGCTGAACGAGCTGCAGCTGCACAAGCATTGGCAAGTGCTCAGGCAACAGTAGTCAATACACAAGCAACTCTAGCTGCACTTGCTGCCGAGAAAGCACTTGAGGTTGAGCGACTCAAAGCACAGATTAATCAGGCAGGTCGAATTGCCACTGCTACGCGTATGGCTCAATTGCGCCGAATCGAAGTACAAGTAACTGCCGAGCTAACTGCAGCAGAGACAGCACTTGCAGCTGCTCGCACAAGATCTACAGCCGCAGCTGCTATGTCAACACGAGTAGGTGTAGGTTTGTTGGGTGTATTAGGTGGACCTGTTGGACTAGGATTGACTGTTGCTGGTGTAGCTGCAAGTTACTTAATCATGCAAGACAGCGCGGATAAGGTTAACAAGAAGCTGATAGAGCAAGCATCTGTAGCTGATAAGGCTGCATCAGAGTTAAGCAAATTGCAAGGTGTTGATCGAAAATCAGCAATTAACGACTTAACTGAGGCTTTTGCGGCTCAAAACAAGGAATTAAAGAGCTCTGAATTAGCAGTAGGCGCTGCTTTAATTGAAATACAAAACTTTGCGCAAGGAAATGTCGAAGTAACTAAGATTTCTAACCAAGCACGCTTAGGAACCATTAGCTATAGTCAAGCTGTTGAGCGACTTAACAAACTTGGTGTATCTCCTGACCTTTACAATGGTCTAAAGAAACAGGTTGAGATGTATGATGAGAATTTTGTTAAAGCAAACAAGACATCTGAGGCATTAAAGGTTTTTGGAAAAGAAACTGTATTAGCAGGCAATGCAGCGCAAAATGCATCTGTACAGCAGTTAAAACATGCAGACTCTTTAGATGCTTCTGCTGCAGCAGCAGATAAAGCAAATGACGCTCTAACCAAGTACCGAGACAAATTAAAAGAGAATGCTTTCTCTGGACTATATAAACAAGGACTTTTGGAACAAGGATATAGTCCATCTCAAGCCAGTGCAATTTTTGATTTACAACAAGCGCGAGGTATGAGCGCAATTCTATCAAAAGATGAGATTGCTAGTGCCTTAAATGTCTTGAGAATTACTGAACAAACTGCAAGTGCAGAGCAAGTTTACAATGATCGCATTAAGCAGAGTTCTGATGCATTGAAAAAGTCTGCTAATGAGGCTAAACGAAGACAAGAGGAACAAAAGAAACTAGCAGAAGAGCAATTTCAGAATCGGGAAGATATTTATTATAAATATGCGACTCGAGAAATGAAAATAGAGAAGGATTTGCAAAATGAGATTGCAAGAATCCAGAAATCAAACTTTAACCCAAAAGATACAGCTGGCTACATTTCAAATGCTCAGTCAAGAAGTGGGCTTGAAATACTTCTTTATCAAGCACAATTAGATGCAGAGCTTAATGATTGGAAGGAAACAGAGCAGGAGAAGCTTAATCGTAAGGTTTATATAAATGAGCTAATGATCCAGCTTGATTCGGACATGAATGAAGAGCAAAAGAAAATGGCGATTCAGTCGTTGATAGGCCGATCAAATCAAGAACTTGCATGGATGAAGCTTCAAAAGCAACAGCGAATTAATGATGCATCTGAATCTTTCCGTACTGAGATGCAGAACATTGCAGCAAGGTATGCCTTTGAACGTGAGCAGATTCTTCTTAATAAAAGTATTGGTGATGATGAGCGTTCTGCACTGCTAAATGCATCTGTTTATTCTCAAAACAAAGATGAATCTCAAGTTCGTGATAATGCAATTGGTGATTATCGAGATGTAATGGGATTTGAAGAGTCACCATTAGTAAGGCAGTTTGAAGTTCTACAAAAGATGCGAGAGCTAGACTTATTGAATGAGGAGGCATATCAAAGCGCAAAGGTTCAATTGGGCATTAAGTATGGTGCTTCTTATATGGAGTCAATGCTTGGTGGGTTTGCGTCATTGGTTGATGAGAACTCTAAGACATATGCAGTGCTTTTTGCAGCACAGAAGGCATTTGCGGTTGCACAGGCATTACTTAATATCCCACAAGCATATTCAAAAGCTTATGACGCTGTAGTTGGTACGCCTTATGTTGGTCCATATATTGCCCCTGCAATTGGTGCAGCTGCGGCAGCTTTACAAGTTGCTCAAGCTGCAAAAGTACAATCTGTAAACTACTCTGGCTTTGCAAACGGTGGTTACACGGGTGCTGGTGGTAAGTATGATCCAGCAGGCATAGTCCATAAAGGCGAGGTTGTTTTCTCGCAAGCTGATGTAGCGCGTTGGGGTGGTGTTGGTAATGTGGAAGCAATGCGAACTGGTAAAGGCTTTGCTGATGGTGGGGTTGTAGACACTAAGGTTTTGGATATGTCTAATAACCAAGCTATAAGTGGCTACCTCTCAGACCGTCAATCCGCAAATGAGCATGCTAGTAATACTGCTGATGCAATTAATCAGTTCACTATTAACAACTTCATTGACCCTAAGGAGATTCCAGAAGCAATGGCTAACCCATATGGTGCGAAGGTGTTTATTAACTTTATCAAACTCCACAAATCTACAATTCGTGGTATGTTAGGTGTGCCTTAATAAGGCACTTCTAATTGATAATAAAGGTAAAATATGAGTGAATTAAGAAATACAGAAATAAGACTTCTTGCACTTGTTGTAAAAACTGATCCAGAGCGTTTTCGTGAAGGTGGTGATCCAATTACTCTAGCATGTAATGGAGTTATTATTTCTGGTAGACCTGTCCCAAGAAGTGTTTTCTTGGAAGCAAAACAAAATGCAACCCTCAAAGCTTTTGAAGATTTAACATTACAATCATTGACCAAAGAAGAAATCGCAGAAGATGAAGAGCAAAGCAACTTAATTGAGAATATTCATAAACTGTATTTGACTGATGCTCAGTATTATATTGGCGACAAGGTAATTCCTTCACAAAATGGTACTTTTGTAGTTGTTAATATTAACTCTATTGATGCTTACAATTTTGGCAAACTGTCCTTGGGTTGATAAAACAACAATTGTTAAGCCGACCCATTGGGGTCGGTTTTTTTTATGGGTGAAATATATGAAAGTCACAGTAAACGGGCATGAATATATCTTGCTCACGAAATGTCCATTACTTGAAACAACGGAGCGATACGAGTTTAAAACTGATGTACACCAAAGCTTTGATGCATCAAGCGAGGAAAGGATTCCTTTGCTTGATGTAGCGCGTCAATCCTTTAACTGGTCCATGATGGCATTTAGGAATGAAGTGCCTGAAATGTTCAATGATCTTTATTCTTGGATGCGCAAAGATTATTTGGTGCCGCAGCCTTTAGAATCTCAACTGGTTGGCAATCTATCAGATGACTTTATTGAAACTGATACAAGCAATCTAGGTATCAATGTAGGCACCTTGATCCTAATACAGGCTGTTGGAGTTTTAAAGGTTGTAGAAGTCACCGAAATTGGCAGATATGAGGTGATTGAAGATGTACCTGTACACATTGGTGGTTATCGCTTAAATGAGGCTGTAACAGCTTCTGATGCGAAGATAATCCCATTGCGCAAGGTCATCATTGCTGGCAATCCAACATCACAAGCCAATGGCCTAATGTTCAAGCCGACAATCGCTTTAAGAGTAACTGACAGTGTTGAATATCCAATGGCTGTCAATCCACAGCAATACAAAGGGGATGATATTTACTTTACTCCTTTGCTGCTAGATGGTGACTTCCTTGATATCAACTTTGAACAACACCAAAGCATTGTAGATGGTGAAATAGGGCAGTTTTGGCAGTTCACGAACTGGTTCAATCCACTGATCAATAAGAATTTCAGAGTGATCATGAAGAACCGGCAAGAATACATAGACTACAAGAAATGGTTCTATCGCAGACGTGGTCGCTTAAATCAATTCTGGTTGCCAAGTTATCAAAACAATTTCAATTTGGTTTCGCGCGGTAGTTCTAGCATCACAGTGAAGAATGACAATTTTCTGAGCGATCGAAAGAATATAGCAATCAAGGCCAATGGCGTCTGGACGGCTCATTCAGTTACATCTTCAAGTGCTAGTGGTGCCAACATCGTGATGAACATAACACCTCAGCCACCAGTGAGCATTGAGCGCGTGTCATATCTTGGCTTGTATAGATTGAATAGCGATACTGTAGAGTTCTATTTCAAAGGCGCTGACATTGTTGAGGCTACAGTTCCAATAGTTGAGTTATCACCATGATGAACCTATTCAAATCTAAAAAGGACTTATTTGAGTTCAAGCATGGCGAAAAAACATGGTACTTCACAAGCGCTGCAAAGGCAGTTGATCACAACGGGCATACTTATCTACCGTTGGTTGTGAGTCGGGGCAACATTGATGATGAAGACATAGACAAGTGTGATACTGAGATTACTTTTCCATATCCACAGCAAATATTGAATGCAGAAGGTGATGACTTACAGGCTTTATTCATCAACAAGATCTACTACAAGAGTGTCACTGTCACGATTCTGGAACTCTACAAAGGCGAGACATTAGTCATTCACATTGGCCGCATCACACAGCCAAAGTTTGATGATGATGAAAACACTATGACGCTTGTGAGCTCTACAGCAGAGACTCAGCAGAATAAGAGTATTCTCACTCGAAAGTTTCAAAAGACCTGTTCAAATAAAATCTTCGATCGTATTTGTGGTTTGAAGATTGAAGACTGGTCAGTTGATGTGACGATTACAGCAATCAATAATCTGACAATTACTTTCACAGTAAACCCAACACCTGTGCTAGATGAAAATGGAGACCCTGTTTTAGATGGTGAGGGGAACCCAGTTACAGAAGTGAAGTCATATCCAACAAACTATTTTAGTCGGGGCGTGCTTCACAACGGAGGAATTTTCACAACAGTTTTATCTAGCACATCAAATACTGTGAATTTGGAACGTCAGCATTTTGGGCTACAGATCGGTGATGTGATTAAACTTGCACCTGGTTGTGATCAAACTCGCGCAGGACCATGTCATACAATCTTTGACAATCATCTTCGTTTTATGGGATTCCCAAACATTCCAGCATCTAATCCAGTAAACGATCAAATAATTAAGTGAGGTAACTAATGGTTATTGCACCATGGATTATCTACGCCATCTTAGCAATTACGGTGGCTACAGCTGTTTATTCGTATTACAACATGCGAAAAATGCAGAGAAAGAATAGTGCAGAACCATCTCAAATGGATGGGTCACTTGCTGACGAAGGTGTTTCATTTTCTTCTATTTTTGGTTCTCCACATATACATGGAAACATTACATGGATTGGGAATCAAGATACCCAAGCGATTAAATCCAAAGGGGGTAAGAAATGAAAATCTACATGTCGGATATACGAAAAGCCAATATGTGCTCGCGAGGAACGCGGGCATTTTTTTTGGCGAGAGGTTGGGATTTTCAGGACTTTCTTGTTAATGGGTTGGATGAAGAGTTATTCATCAATACTGGTGATGCAATGGCACTGCAAGTTGTAGAGGTAGCTAGAAATGGGCGGAAGCAGTAAACAAACAGTAGGTTTTAAATACTTCGCAGGAATGCAGGTTGCTATTGGGAATTGTATTGAGCAGATTTTAAATATCAACCCTGATAAACGCGGATGGATTTTCACAAAACCCGAAGAAATTGCTCAATTAAAACTTGGCGACACATCGATGACAGTAAATAAGCCTGACCTTTTTGGTGGTGATAAACAAGAAGGCGGCTGGGTTGGAACCATTGATATTCATACGGGCCGCGAAGAACATTTGCGTCAAAATGAGTATTTAGCAGCACAAGATAGTGAGCTTGTATCTTCGTTCCCAGGTCTTTCCCACTTAGTTTATCGCGGTAATAATTCCGATCAAGGTTTTCAACTGGTCTCAATGTCTGGGATGCTTAAAGAGGTCTTGTATTGGCCTAAGCGTACACGTATCAAAGATGATGGAAGTGAGCAATGGTATAAGAGCTATCTTGATAACGATTCAAATGAAATTTTTGTATGTGAAATTGGCGCGAAAGTTAATGGGCTTTCTCCAAAAGAATACCAAGAAAAAATAGATAATCTACCACCTTTATTAAATGAATGGTGGGGGACAGATAACCAAGACGATCTATTCCATAAGTTTACAAATGGTGGTGTTCCAGTAACAGGGCTGATTGAAGGTTATTTATGGAATTTTCATGCCCAATTTGGGCATATTGGAAAAGTAGGATATGTAAAAACTTCATTTCCAGATTTCCTGATAGGTTTAAATATCCGTTTAATCATTCTTGCTGATGATGGGATTTCAAGCTTTTCTTGGTCTGGAGGAGATTTTGAACTAATTAGAGAATTTTCTGAGCCTGCTTTTATTACTTGTAGAGAATATATTTTAAGTTGCACAAATTCCACATTGGACCTAATGGTTGGGATTATAGATGGTGTGCCAGGTGGTTCTAATACCCAGCATCGTGTTGTTATTGATTGTGCAATAGCTCCATTCAATAGTAACGATAAGCTCATGGTAAAGGGTATTGATATAAATCCAATTCATCAAATCCGTGAAATCATCACCAATGACACAGCTATGAATAAGCCAGAGGCAATGATAAATGATTCAAATTTCAAAAATGCAGCAGACCGTATTTATGATGAGGATTTAGGAGTTTCAGGCGCATTTACTGAGAAATCATGTAAAGAAGCAATTGATGAACTGCTATTTCATATCGAAGCAGGTATTCGTCTAAATAGACAAACAGGGCAATATGAAATCGTATTGTTTAGAGATGATTTGTTGAATTTAAGCGACGCTCAAGTGTTTTCTAAAAGTAATATCAAATCGTTCAATATTGAAATTGCAAATGTTGATGATGTGATCAACTCAGTCAATGTGAATTACTATGATCGTGACAATATCAAGGACTCTTCCTTTTCACTTGATGAAATTGGTTCTGTAATGTCATCTGAGGTGAATGCACAGACACTTGATTTTCCGTATTTTATGAATCGTCGAAATGCCGAATTGGTTGGCAACTGGAAGCTTAAACAGCTTTCAACCCCTACTCGTAAGGGCACATTCACAACAGGAAAGTATGAAGCTCGCAAGATCAATAAATATGATGTTGTGAAATTGACTTGGCAAAATCAGAATATGGTTGATGTTCCTGTTAGAATCATGAAAATCGGACTAGGGGATGGCCGTGATAATACTGTGACTTTGGACTGGGTTGAGGTTATTCCATATTCATCAACTACATTTCCAACGATAAATGTCGATCCTCCAACTTCAGTAGTATTGCCACCACAACAGAATCAAAGTGTAGTTTTTGAAATGCCTTATTTTGAAGCTGTACAGAGATTTGGGCAGACTCAAGTTGATGCAGAATTGGCAAATAACCCTGATTTGGGATATTTAGTTGTTGCAACTAAAAAGCCTCAAAGCAATTCAATCAATGCTCTACTTTACACTGATGATGGCACTGGTTATCAGCAAGCTTCAATTGTTGACTATTGTCCTGTGGCGACTCTTGATCAAGAGATTAGCTATTTAGATGCATCATTTGCTGTTAAGAATGTTGCATCAATTAGTCAAGCTGAGGTTGGCACATTGATACTCTGTGATGAAGAATTGATGATGTATCAAAGCTATGACACAGCGACAAAGATCTTATCTGTCAAACGGGCAGCATTAGACACCGTTCCCAAACCGCATTCTCAAGATGCGGTTTTTTACTTCTATGATGCTTTTAATGCTTTTGATCCGGAGCAATATGTCTTGAGTGAAGCAATCAATGCGAAGGTATTAACCACTACACCAAGTGGAATATTAGGTATTGAGGAGGCCGCAGTGCTTTCACTTGAAATGAATGCACGCCCTAATCGTCCTTATCCGCCTGCAAATGTAAAAATCAATTCTGACTACTACCCAGAAGAGATTGAAACTGATCTTGTCGTGACATGGGTTGATCGCAATCGATTGCAACAAACAGGTGGCTCTATTCTTGGTTGGACAGATGGTGGCGTTGCTTTGGAAAGTGGTGCAGCAACAATGCTGATTATAAAAGAGCTTGATGAAAATGGCATTGTTATTGCCACTCATGATGTTAATGCAACGGGCACCAACACATACACACTGGCTATTTCAGCCATGCAAGTAGAAACACGCTCTATTGAAGTGAAAGCTAAGACTCTGAGGGATGGGTATGATTCTTTTCAATATTTCCAGCACACTGTTGAGCTTTCAACCTTCTTTAGCGCTCCATATAATATTGAATATACAGTGAGAGAAGTATGAGTATTGAAATTGACTTTTCTTATGCAATTGATGGTTTTTATGACACTGTAAATTATTACAGATCTGAAGACACAATGAATCCGACATCAATGCCGCCCCCAATAGCATCTGGAATCCATGGTAATAACTTCATTGATTCTACTGCTGTAATTGGTAAAACATACTATGTGAGATTCGGAACAGTGAGAGATTCAATAGAAAAAATAAGTGATGAAATAATTCTAATATCTGGTGATTCAAATTATAGCAGTGTTGTACTTGTATCAAATATGAGAGAGTCAATTGGTGGACAGCCAATTATAGATGCTAAAGGTCACATTTTTTCAGGAGTTAATGCAAATATTGTTGAAGATAATCAAGCTTTTGATAAAAAAGCATTGCAAGTTATTAATGGTTATGTAAGGACAGAATATTCACCTGATTTTTCTTTCTCGGGTGACTTTACTGCTGAAGTGAGATTCAAGTTTATCTCTCATCAAAATTATGGCGGCATTTTATGTTGCGCGCAAGGAGGTTCGGGACCTTGGAAAGGGTGGAATATAATTTTTAATGCCAATAAAAATAATATATTAGTCGAAATAGATAATTCATTAAGCATTATTAGCAGCGCAACCTTAACACCAAACATTTATTACCATGTAGCTTTATGTCGCTCAGGGTCATCTGTCAGGGTGTTCTTGGACGGTAACCTTGTAGCAAGTGGTACATACGCTGGCAATATAGACCCATCTGGATCTGTACTTTATATCGGTGTAGAGAGGGAGGGAAACCTTAAAACAAATGGGCATTTTGATGAAGTAAGGATTACTAAAGGTGTGGCTAGATATTTAGCTAATTTTACACCACCAAAAGCAAGATACCCATTAAGTTAAATAACTTAAATATCGCCCCAACTGGGGCTTTTTTATTATCTGGAGAAAA
>NZ_DBBF01000034.1:0-40312 GCF_002292065.1 Acinetobacter sp. UBA991
GCTTAACTTCCTAAGCCCCTATGTTTTAATCAACAAAATCAAATTAATAGATCAATAAACACACACCCTCTTGTACGTTTAGATGCATCAATAGAAAACATGAATGCTCAAGCATTTTTCGTGACTTTATCAGTTCATTTATTGACATTTGTAAAATATTTAAGCGCATAAAAATTATGATACTTTTCGCGCCATTCTGTTACAAAGTGATTTGAGAGAACATATTAATGAAGCTGAATGCTATTCAAACGGCTCTTCTACTTAGCTTAGTTCCAACAACGACAACATTTGCCGCAGCACTGGATCGCTCAGGTCAATCAATTGCAGCATTTTTACAGCCAAATAACTATTTTGAAGCAGGTCTTACTGTTCTTGATCCCAATGTATCAGGTAAGGACACATCTCAAAACAATACAGGGAATATGGCGAATCATTATTACTCGCCAAATGCTGCCCTAAAAATTCAAGCAACGGATAAATTCTCGATTGGTTTGATCTATGATCAGCCTTATGGGGCGGATGCAGAATACACAGGCAAAAGTAACTTTATCGAAAGCCGTCCTTTGCCTTTTAAAGGTGGTACATCAGTTACGGTCGATACTGAAAACTTAAACTTGTTATTCGGTTATCAACCAACACAAAACTGGAACCTTTATGCGGGTGCGGTTTATCAAACTTTAGACAGTACCGTGTTATTACGTGGTCAGAGCTATAGTGCCTATAGTGGTTATGATTTTAAAACTGGCCGTGATGAAGCAGTCGGTTGGTTAGCAGGGGTTGCTTATCAAATTCCTGAAATCGCACTCAAAACCTCTTTGACCTATCGTGCCAAAATCAAGCATGAAATGAATGCTTATGAAACACATGGCATCGCAGGTATGACTGGTAATGCGGGTTTTGATGCGATTTTAAATAAAATCAATCATTCAACAGGCACAACTGAAATCACCACCCCTCAATCGGTTAACCTTGATTTCCAAACAGGGATTATGGAAAACACCGTTGCGTTTGCGAATTTACGCTGGGTGAACTGGAAAGATTTTGCCATTCGTCCATATAAATTTGGTGCTGCTTCAACATTACCTCCAATCGTTGCTTCAACAGGTAAAAAAGACGGTTTTGATCTGGTTGCATATACCGAAGATCAATACTCAATTACCGCAGGCGTTGGTCGTAAACTGAATGATCAATGGGCAGGAAATGTATCTGTGGGTTGGGATTCTGGTGCAGGTAACCCTGTAACTACACTGGGTCCAACTGAAGGTTATTGGAATGTCGGTATCGGTGTTCAATATAGTCCTACACCTGCAACCTTTATTGCGGGTGGCGTGAAATACTTCTGGCTCGGCGATGCCAAAGCTCAATCAGGTTCACAATTCAACACACCAGGTTATGTGGCTGAATTTGAAAATAATGATGCCATCGCTTATGGTTTAAAGATTGGGTATAAATTCTAAGAAATCTCCCCTCACCCTGAGCCACGACTGAAGTGGCGCAAGGTGAAAAAGCCCCCCTCCTTTTCTAAAGGTGGGCTGGGGAGGATTAATTACTCTGGAATATCACGTTGTGATACCGAACGAATCGCCTGTTTTAATGCCTCATAACCATGCAATGGTGGGAACTGTGGAAATTCTGCAATCACATTGGCTGGTGCATCAAATAAGAAACCATGATCAGCTTCACCCAGCATCGTGGTATCGTTATAAGAATCACCTGCTGCAATGACACGGAAGTTCAAACCATGCAATGCTTTTACCGCCTGACGCTTTTGATCAGGTTGACGTAATTTATACGCAGTGATCATGCCATTTTTATCAGTTTCAAGCTTATGACAGAAAATCGTTGGCCATCCCAATTGTTTCATGAGTGGATGCGCAAACTCATAAAAAGTATCAGATAAAATAATCAATTGGAAATGAGTACGTACCCATTCAACAAATTCTTTCGCGCCTTCAAATGGCCCCATATCAGCAATCACAGCTTGAATATCATTCAATCCCAAGCCATGTTGTTTTAAGATATTCAAACGTTGTGTCATCAGTACATCGTAATCTGGAATGTCACGTGTAGTTGCTTCGAGTTCTTTAATCCCTGTTTTTTTTGCAAAGTTAATCCAGATTTCTGGAACTAACACCCCTTCAAGATCTAGGCATACGATTTCCATGAATGCTTCCAATGTTGGTTAAAAATTGCTGTATCATAGCACTAAGATTATTCAATTTTTGCGCTGTTGTTGAATAAAATCATTTTATTCTGCAAGATTAAAATCAATGACAAGCACACTGCTTTGCTTCGATTGATTTACAATTGTGCCCAAGCCTATCGCCAGGAACATCCATGACTGTTATTCCGACTATTGACCTTGTAGATGCGCTCGCTGCTGAATATGCAGATAAATCGCCACGAGAAATTTTAGCACTTGCGTTAAGCCAGCAAGGTGAAATCGCAATTTCATTTTCAGGCGCAGAAGATGTTGTTTTAATTGATATTGCTTCTCGTCTTGGCAAACCCTTCCGTGTTTTTAGTTTGGATACGGGGCGTTTACATGCAGAAACTTACCAATTCATTGAAACTGTTCGTAAGCACTATAAAATCGATATTGAAATTTGCTTCCCTGAGTCTGCTGCTGTTCAGCAATTCGTGACTGAAAAAGGCTTGTTTAGCTTTTTTGAAGATGGACATCAGGAATGTTGTGGAATCCGTAAAGTACAACCTCTGCGCAAGAAACTGGCAACATTGGATGGATGGATTACTGGCCAACGTAAGGATCAAAGTCCAACCCGTAGCGAAGTACCTGTGGTTCAAGCTGATGCTGGTTTTTCGGGTGAAGGCAAGCAATTGATCAAATATAACCCGCTTGCAAATTGGAGCAGTGCCGATGTCTGGAGTTATATCCGCATGATGGAAATTCCATATAACCCATTGCACGAACGCGGTTTTACTTCAATTGGTTGCGAACCATGTACACGTGCGGTGCTGCCAAATCAACATGAACGCGAAGGTCGTTGGTGGTGGGAAGAGGCCACGCATAAAGAATGTGGTTTGCACGCAGGCAACCTAAAAAAATAATCAATTACAGATTTGGTATATTAAAACCACTGATTCGTCAGTGGTTTTATTTTTCCTGACTCGCCTGTCTAAAGTCATATTTTAACCAGAACAAACAGTATATACTGCGCAGAACGGTTCCAATAATTCTAATAAGAGCTCTTCGAGAGTATCTTAGAAAAAATGCGATGAGAGGCTAGATCTGCTATGCGCCCACTACACCCCATTGATTTTATCTTTCTCTCGCTAGAGAAAAGGCAACAGCCTATGCATGTAGGTGGATTGTTTTTATTCGAGCTTCCAGAGAATGCATCACCCACGTTTGTGCACGATCTCGTCAATGAAATTCGCCAATCAAAAAGTATTCCTGTCCCGCCATTTAACAATCAACTGAATGGTTTGTTCTGGGGCGAAGACAGCGAATTTGATCTGGATCACCACTTCCGCCATATTGCGCTGCCAAATCCTGGACGTATCCGTGAATTACTGGTTTATATTTCACAGCAGCATAGCTCCTTGATTGATCGCGCCAAGCCTCTTTGGACCTGCGACATTATTGAAGGCATTGAAGGCAACCGTTTTGCCATGTATTTCAAAATTCACCATGCCATGGTGGACGGCGTCGCAGGTATGCGTCTGATTGAAAAATCACTTTCGCAAGATCCAAATGAAAAGCATGTAGTGCCACTCTGGTGTGTAGAAGGTAAACGAACCAAACGCCTCAAAGCACCAAAGCCGCCGACTGTCAGCAAAATCAAAGGTGTGATGGAAGGGATTAAATCTCAGCTTGAAGTTGCCCCTAAAGTCATGCAAGAGCTGTCGCAAACCATTTTTAAAGAGATGGGCAAAAATCCAGATTATGTCTCAACCTTTCAAGCACCACCTTCTATTCTGAACCAACGCGTGAGTTCTTCACGTCGTTTTGCCGCACAATCCTTTGAACTCGGTCGTTTCCGTCGTATTGCCAAATCTTTGGGTGTAACGCTCAATGACGTGATTCTAGCGGTATGTTCAGGTGCTTTACGTGAATACCTCATCAGCCATAACAGCTTGCCAAAGAAACCTTTAATTGCGATGGTTCCTGCATCACTGCGTACCGACGATTCTGATGTCAGCAATCGTATTACCATGATTTTGGCCAATCTTGCGACCCATATTGAAGATCCAATTGAGCGTTTAGAAGTTATTCGCCGTAGCGTACAGAACTCGAAACAGCGTTTTAGCCGTATGACTGCCAATGAGATTTTGAATTATAGTGCAGTTGTGTATGGTCCAGCCGGTTTGAATATTGCATCAGGCATGTTACCTAAGCGTCAAGCCTTTAACCTTGTCATCTCAAACGTACCAGGTCCGCGTGAACCTTTATATTGGAATGGTGCAAAGTTAGATGCGCTCTACCCTGCATCGATTGTGATGGATGGACAGGCACTGAATATCACCATGACCAGTTATTTAGATAAACTGGAAGTGGGTTTGATTGCATGTCGTAATGCTTTGCCAAAAATGCAAAATTTACTGACCCATTTAGAAGAAGAAATTCAACGCTTTGAGCAAGCGATTCAAGATTTACCACAGAAAGTGGCGAATTAAGGATTGAGAAAAAATTAAGGGGCTTTCAGTGGCCCCTTATTTTTTGATTGTGCGGCAACGTTGTAGCAGTTGATGGCAGGCTGAACGAATCATCGCCGTAGTAATCTGAACTTCTTTACCTTGGCTGTCTACCATATAACATGTATTTACAGGGTTGCTGTCTAAAACATGCTTGAAACCGTGGTTCACTAATCTTTCACTCACATTCATCGTTATATACCTCATATTATTTGCTAAGGGACCCAAAAGTACCTATGGCTCATTTTATGGTTCTAGTATTTAAAATTCGTGATAGAAAGTAAAATTTCAGTTGTAACAAGGCTTAAGCGAAATCTTGTTACAACTTTAGGTCAAAATGATATCGTATTGCTCTTGCGTATATAGATTTTCCACTTGGAATTTGATCACACGATTCACAAAATGTTCTAAATCCGCGACAGCTGGGGCTTCTGCTGTTAATAGCCGATCTATCACAGCTGGATGCGCAACGACAGTAAAGCCACCCTTGGAATCAAATGCACGCGCATAACGCATGATCTCTCGAAATATTTCGTAACATACTGTCTCTGCTGTCTTCACATAGCCTCGCCCTTGGCAGGTTGGACATGATTCACAAAGCAAATGTTCCAATGATTCACGCGTGCGTTTACGTGTCATTTCAACTAAGCCCAGCTCCGAAACTTGGGTAATTTTAGTTTTCGCATGATCGCGTTCCAGCATTCGTTCAAACTGACGCATCACTTCTTCACGATGCTCAGCTTCCTGCATGTCGATAAAATCAATAATCAGAATCCCCCCCAAATTACGCAGACGCAGTTGTCTTGCGATCACTTGAGTAGCTTCCATATTGGTTTTAAATACCGTGTCTTCTAAGCTGCGCCCACCAACATATGAGCCGGTATTGACATCAATCGTGGTCATCGCTTCGGTCTGATCAATCATCAGATAGCCGCCAGACTTGAGTGCGACACGGGTTTGCAACGCTTTTTGAATATCTTCTTCGACGTTATACAAATCGAAAAGTGGCTTTTCGCCAGGATAATGAATTAAGCGATTTTGAATCGTCGGAACAAACTCATCGACAAATTCACTGAGCTTGCCATGAATCTCGCGTGAATCGACATAGATCTTCGCCGTTTCATCACTGGCTAAATCTCTGATGATACGTTGCGGTAAAGGCAATTCTTCAAAGATCAGTTCAGCCGTTGCCGCTTCTTTTTGTTTGCGCTGAATAAATTCCCAAAGTTTGCTGAGATAACACATATCTTGTGCAATCGCAGCTTCATCGACGCCTTCTGCCGCAGTACGAACAATGACGCTACCTGGTAAATTATGTTCTGCCTGAATATGTTCAATGATGCTACGTAGGCGATCTCGCTCTTCTTCAGACTCAATTCGCTGCGACACACCAATGTGATTGCCATAAGGCATGAGCACGAGATAACGCGACGGGATAGAAAGATCAGTACTTAGACGAGCACCTTTGGTCCCCAACATATCTTTCATGACTTGGACAGTGAGCATCTGTCCCGGGTGTAACAGCTCAAAAACGTTTGGTGTCGGTTGCGAACGCGACCACACCATATCGTTAATATGCAAAAAAGCGGTTCGAGACAAACCAATATCGACAAAGGCTGCTTGCATACCTGGTAGTACACGAACCACTTTACCTTTGTAGATATTACCCACTAACCCACGTTTTACAGTTCGCTCAACGAATAATTCATTGACCGTACCATTTTCAATCAATGCCACACGACATTCCATCGGCGTGACGTTAATCAGCAACTCTTCTGCCATAACAAACTCAAAATTTTATAAAAATTCTTATACCCGAAAGTGTCGTTCCCTGTATTGAAATACTTAGGCTTTAACGCTTTCTAATAACTGTGCGATCTCATGCAAAGGCAAACCCACGACATTGCTATAACTGCCTCGAATTTGTGGAATATATTGTGCTGCAATTCCCTGTATCGCATAAGCACCTGCTTTACCAATCGGTTCGCCCGTTGCCCAATATTTTTCCATTTCCGCATGACTGAGTTGCTGTAACTCAACTTGCGTTCTCACCACACGACTCAAAATCTGAGCAGAACTTGCAACACAAATTCCAGAATAGACATCATGCCATTGCCCAGAAAGCATCGACCAGATGGAAAAAGCGTGTTGCTTTGACTCTGGCTTACCAATGATCTGCCCAGCAAAACTTAAACTGGTATCTGCCGCAATCACAATTGCGTCAGTATATTTATTTAAAACGACTTGTGCCTTCTCGCGCGCCAAGCGTTCAACATAATGCTCAACAGTCTCACCCTCATGCACCGCCTCATCGACATCTGGACGATAGATTTCAAAGTCCAAACCCAACTGCTGTAGTAGCTCCTGCCGACGAGGCGAGCTTGATGCGAGAATTATATGCGCCATTTATGTAAGCAATAATAAACCAATGGCCATGCCAGTACACTTGTCACAACCGGTTGCCAATGGCGCGCAATCGAAAAATGTGTACCTGCAATGGTCTGGCTAATCCACAAAAAAGTAATATGTGCAACAATCGCAATCACCGCAATCACCCA
This sequence comes from Acinetobacter sp. UBA991, assembly GCF_002292065.1. Lineage (NCBI taxonomy): Bacteria > Pseudomonadati > Pseudomonadota > Gammaproteobacteria > Moraxellales > Moraxellaceae > Acinetobacter > Acinetobacter sp. UBA991. The sequence continues at coordinate 7,215 of NZ_DBBF01000034.1, forward strand.
CGAATTCCCAAAAGTGAGAATACGGCGCTCACGGATTAAATAGCGAATACCGAAACTGATTACAACAAAACTGAGTGCATTTAAGCCAAACGGTGCATCGAGCAGCAGGTCGGCAAACAGGCCCATGCCAAAAGCAAACCAGACACCACACCAAACAGGCTGATAGAGAATCCAGAACAGCATAATCATGAGCATGATGGATGGTCGCCAACCCGAGGCCTCATAGGCCATTGGATAAACCATCAATACAGAACCAATCACAATGGATAGAATAATCATCCATAGCGGATCTTTGCGTTTCTCATAATTGAGCTTAGCGATCGGCATACGGTTGCTCCTGCGCTAAGGATTCAGAGAACAGCACCACAACATGATGACCACTGGCAAGTTGAGCTGCTGGAGTAACATCAATTTCAGCAAACTCACCTGAAGTATGACGACTGACTTTAGACACAGTTCCCACTAAATAACCTGCTGGGAAATGTTCGCCTAAACCTGAACTAAAGACTTTGTCACCAACCTGAATATTGGCACTGGTAGGCACATATTCCATTTTGAGTTGACCCAAATCGCCAGTACCCGAAATAATCGCACGCATTCCAGTACGCTCTAAACGCACAGACAATGAATGCTCTTTATCAGACAACAGCATGATACGGGCACTATGTGGATAGACATTAATAATCTGCCCCATAATCCCTTTATCGTCTAGAACAGTTTGTCCCGCACTTAAATGATCCACTGAACCACGGTTAATGATAATAATATGGCGTAATGGGTCTGCATCCGTTCCAATCACTTCCGCAATTTGCATACGTCCATCAATAATCAATGGCGTATCCAAAAGCCCTCTTAAACGGTTATTTTCCGCAGAGAGTTCTGAAAGTTTTTGGAGGCGGACTTGTGCTTGTAGCAGTTCAGCTTGCATTGCGGTATTTTCACGACGCAATTGCGCTTCAGATTTGGTTTGTTGGTTAAGCCATTCTCGCGACAGTACAGGATAGCTTGCCAGCGCATAAATTGGATTATACGCGGCGTACAAGACATCCCTTGCAGGTTGAATTACATAAGGCATGCGCCAATCAAAGAAAAGCACCACCAAACATGTAATCACCGCAATAACAAATGAGCGAAAAGATGGCGGTTGTCTTGAAAAAAGATTCGGTTGCACCGCCTAGTCCTTATGATTTAACCAACGAAAAGCATGTCGTGGTTTGGATTGTCAAAGAACTCTAATACTTTACCGCCGCCACGAGTGACACAAGTTAAAGGATCATCTGCAACAATTACAGGCAAACCTGTTTCTTGCGCAAGCAATTTATCTAGGTTACGCAATAATGCACCACCACCTGTCAGCACAATACCGCGCTCTGCAATATCCGAAGACAATTCAGGTGGCGTTTGTTCTAGTGCAGATTTAACAGCACTCACAATGCTTTGTAACGGATCAGAAATGGCCTGCGTAATTTCATCAGACGTCACCGTAATCGCGCGAGGTACGCCCTCAGCCAAGTTGCGACCGCGAACTTCGATCTCTAGGGTCTTGCCATCAGCAACAGCCATACCCACTTCTTTTTTAATGACTTCGGCTGTCGTTTCCCCGATCACACAACCGTGTGCTTTACGCACATAATTGATGATTTGCTCATCAAATACATCACCACCGATACGTAATGAATCAGCGTAGACACAACCCTGTAATGAAATGATTGCAATTTCAGTGGTACCACCACCAACATCGACCACCATCGAACCACATGCTTGCTCAACAGGCATACCCGCACCAATTGCAGCAGCCATTGGCTCTTCGATTAAACGTACATCACGCGCACCTGCATTAAATACAGCTTCGCGAATCGCACGACGCTCAACCAATGTCGATTTACAAGGTACACAGACCACGACACGCGGTGCTGGCGGGAATAAACGCTTTTCATGCACTTTGCCAATGAACTGATTCAACATGGTCTCAGTGACTTCAAAATCAGCAATCACACCGTCTTTCATCGGACGAATTGCTGAAATATTCGCTGGTGTACGGCCTAACATTTGTTTAGCATCAATACCTACAGCGGCAACAATTTTTTGTGAACCACTATGGCGAATTGCCACAACAGTTGGTTCATTTAATATAATGCCACGGCCTGGTGCATAAATAAGTGTATTTGCAGTACCTAAATCAATGGCTAAATCCGGCGAAAACAAGCCAATTAGTCGTTTTAGAATCACGGGGGCGTTCTCAATTAAACTTTGTGTGAATACAAGGTGGCAACTTTAACTAAATGTGATGATTTGAACAAGTCAATCGCTTATTATAACGCACGATATTTTGAAATTTTTTAATACTGAATTAGGTAAAGTTATGTCTACATCATCAGATGCTCAGCAGACAACTGACTTAAATGCGCAAACGGTCTCGCAAATTGCACACCTTGCACGTTTATCTCTCAATGACACGCAATCTGCTGAATATGCTCAAAGTTTGAATAAAATCCTTGGCATGATGGAAAGCTTGAAAGGCATTAATACCGATGATGTTGAGCCTTTAAAGAGCCCATTTGACAACCCGCAACCCTTACGCGCTGACGTTGTGACTGAAAGCAACCATCGTGATGAATATCAAGCGGTCGCACCTGCTACAGAAGCAGGTTTATACCTCGTACCTCGCGTAATTGAATAAGTTTTATTCGATTAGTCAATATTTTATATTTAGAATGTAAAGAAATTTTTCATATGACAGATTTACATCGCTTATCAATCCGTGAACTCTCTGAAGGCTTAAAACAAGCCCAATTTTCATCACGCGAATTGACTGAACATTATTTAAAGCGTATTGCCCAAATTGACCCTAAAGTAAAAAGTTATGTGACGGTCACTGCAGAACAGGCACTTGCTGAAGCAAATGCAGCCGATGCAGCACTGAAAGCAGGCAATGCACACGCGCTGGCAGGTATTCCACTTGCCCACAAAGATATTTTTTGTACCCAAGGCATTAAGACCACTGCCGGTTCAAAAATGTTGGATAACTTCATTTCACCTTATGATGCAACTGTGGTTGCAAAAGCCAAAGCTGCGGGTCTCGTGACTTTAGGTAAGGTGAACATGGATGAATTCGCCATGGGTTCAACTTCTGAAAACTCTTATGTCGGTGCAACCTCTAACCCTTGGGCACTGGATCATGTTCCGGGTGGTTCATCAGGTGGTTCTGCAGCAGCCGTAGCGGCTGATCTTGCACCAATCGCAACAGGTACCGATACAGGTGGCTCAATTCGTCAACCTGCTTCATTCTGCGGCTTAACAGGCTTAAAACCGACCTATGGTCGTGTATCTCGCTTCGGTATGATTGCGTATGCATCATCTCTCGACCAAGGCGGCCCAATGGCACGTTCTGCGGAAGACTGCGCTTATTTGATGAATGTGATTGCAGGTCATGATGCTAAAGACTCAACTTCGATCAACAAAGACGTTGATGATTATGTTGCTAACTTGAATGGCACAGCGGTAAAAGGCTTACGCATTGGTATTCCAAAGCAATACTTCAATGTGGCTGGTTTAGACGCTGATGTAAAAGCACGCGTTGAAGAGTCACTGAAAAAGCTTGAAGAGATGGGCGCGATCTTGGTTGAGATTGATCTCAACATGACTGAAGCTTATGTACCGACTTACTACTTGATCGCGCCTGCGGAAGCTTCTTCGAACCTGTCACGTTTTGACGGCGTACGTTATGGCTACCGTTGTGAAAATCCTGTGGATTTGATGGACTTGTACAAACGCTCACGTTCAGAAGGTTTTGGTGCTGAAGTACAACGTCGTATCCTGATCGGGACGTATGCCCTTTCTGCGGGTTACTACGATGCCTACTATGTGAAAGCGCAAAAAGTACGTCGTTTGATTCAGCAAGATTTCCTCAAAGCATTTGAAAATGTTGATGTGATTGCTGCGCCATCTGCACCAACCACAGCCTATAAAATCGGTGCGAATCTCAGCCCGACTGAAATGTATTTAGGCGATATCTATACCCTTGCTGTGAACTTGGCAGGTCTACCAGCCATCAACGCACCTGTAGGTTTTGATAAAGACAGCTTGCCTGTGGGCTTACAGTTGATTGGTAACTACTGGTCAGAATCACAATTGCTTTCGATTGTGCATCAATATCAACAAAATACAGACTGGCATACCAAACGCGCGGCAATTGCTGAGGAGAATGCATAATGGCTGAAGCTCAAAAGTTAAAGCTTATTGACGGTTGGGAAGTTGTTATCGGGATTGAGATCCACACTCAGCTTGCAACGCAATCAAAAATCTTCTCTGGTTCATCGACTGAATTTGGTCAAGACCCAAATACACAAGCCAGCCTTGTTGATCTAGCAATGCCGGGTGTATTACCAGTATTGAATGCTGAAGTGGTTGATCTTGCGATTCGCTTTGGTTTGGGGATTGATGCCTATATCGACCAAGCCTCTGTGTTTGCACGTAAGAACTACTTCTACCCAGATTCGCCAAAAGGCTACCAGATCAGCCAAATGGACAATCCGATTGTAGGCTTGGGTCATATCGACATCCAGCTTGAAGATGGCACTGTGAAGCGTATTGGCGTAACGCGTGCCCATCTTGAAGAAGATGCTGGTAAATCGATCCATGACCAATTCGAAGGTATGTCGGGGATCGACTTAAACCGTGCGGGTACACCATTGCTAGAAATCGTGTCTGAGCCGGATATGCGTTCGGTTGAAGAAGCGGTTGCCTATATCAAATCGATTCACACCTTGGTGCGTTGGTTGGGTATTTCTGACGGTAACATGGCAGAAGGTTCATTCCGTGCCGACTGTAACGTGTCACTCCGTCGTCCGGGTCAGCCATTTGGTACGCGTTGCGAGTTGAAAAACCTCAACTCATTCCGTTTCATTGAGCAAGCGATCAATGTTGAAATTGAACGCCAAATGGAAATCTTGGAATACGGCGGCGAAATTGATCAGGAAACCCGTTTGTTCGATCCGAACAAAATGGAAACCCGTTCAATGCGTTCGAAAGAAGAAGCGAACGACTATCGCTACTTCCCAGATCCAGACTTGTTGCCAGTGATCATTGCCAACGAACAGATCGAAGCGGCACGTGCTGCCCTTCCAGAACTACCTAAAGCGCGTCGTGCTCGCTTTATCGCTGACTTTGCTGTGACTGAGTATGATGCGCATGTATTGACGCTGTCACGCGAAATGGCGGACTTCTACGAAGCGGTTGTGGCTGCTGCTGGCGGTGCCAAGCAAGGTAAAGTTTCTGCAAACTGGGTGATGGGTGAATTCTCAGGTGCTTTAAACAAAGCAGGTCTAGAATTGGCGGACTCTCCTGTTTCTGCTGAGCAGTTGGGTGGCATGATTGCACGTATCGTGGACAATACCATTAACGGCAAAATTGCGAAGCAAGTGTTTGGCTTTATGTGGGAAGCAGAAGGAAAATCTGCGGATGACATCATTGCTGAGAAAGGCTTAAAGCAAGAAACCGATACAGGTGCGATTGAAGCAATTATCAAAGACGTGCTTGCAGCCAATGAAAAAATGGTTGAAGAGTACAAGTCAGGTAAGGAAAAAGCCTTTAACGGTCTGGTTGGTCAAGTCATGAAAGCTGCAAAAGGTAAAGCTAACCCTGCGCAAGTGAATGAGTTGATGAAGAAATTGATTGGTTAAACTGATCTAACTTCAAAAGAAAACCCGCTTTAGAGCGGGTTTTCTTTAATGTTTCAACAATTCCAAAGGTAGCTTTCTGTACAAATCCATTTGATCCTTATAAAATAAAATACGCTTGGATCTTAGATCTATAGGAACCTCTAAATGCGATTCAGCAATTAAAATTACTTTTTTATCTAACGCATGTGCTATTCCTAATTCATAAAAAACATTAGAATTACGCCCTGATATATTTGCAATTATAATTTCCGATGAAACTATAAACTTAAGTATATGTGGAAATATATCAGATTTAAAATCTTGTTCATCACCTCTAAAACATTTATAATTAACATCATTACAAACATCTCTAATTACTTGAAAATCGCTATCAAAATCAGGATGAAAAGGAGTTAAAACAAAAACCTTTCTTTCTTCAACTTTCAAGTCTCTCTCATCTAAACCTGCATCTCTTAAAAAATCGTTTAAAATTATATTATTTTTATTTCCGCTTGAATAACGATTCCCATTTATTGGGAAGTAATTCATCTCTTTAAACTGATCATAAGTATTTGATAATCTATTATTTAATTCATACATTTCTCTTTCAAGTTTTACACGTAAAAAATCAAGCTCAATCTTCGCTTTCTCATCATCATAATTAGATTTCTTTTTTTGTGTCATTAAATAAGTCATTAAGCCCATGATTACACCTGAAAAGCCTAATACGACTGATACTAAAGTGACAAATTCTTTCGTAATCACAAACTCACCTCATAAAAACATATAAAATAATAAACAACACCTGTAATCAAAATATTAAAAAGAAACATACCATATGAAAAACCAGTCTTTTTATCATCTAAAAATTTGATTTGGCTTTTGTAAATAAATGCACTTTGTATTCCACCAACAAGAAAACAAAGCAATGCGGACATTAATGATGCATTATTAAGCCCACCTGAGGATAACAAAATTACTGAAGTCGCAACAAAAGTTAAATCAACAGGTAAGCCGCTTAGAAAATCATAAGCTGTGTCAAATACATCTTTACTTGTGTAAAGCCTGCTTTCATTAAATTAGAAAGAATTAAGAATAATGCAGGCAATATATATTCATATTGCATAGTAATAAATTTTTCCCCCAAAAAATTTATGCAACTAAATACCACAAATCAGCTTCACAAGCAAAAAATATCTATATACTAAAAATCAACTATGAGCCATGAAGTCCACATATTTGATTCAAAGTTCATTGAACTATACTAACTCTGTGTAATATTTAACGTAAAAACAATTTTTATGAAGCAATTTACTCATGATATAGCTATACAATAAGCAGATAAGAAGAGAGTTTTTATATTTCACTGCCCTCTTAACACACCCAACTTATTCCAGATATCAGGTGTTAAAAAAGTCGTAACCAATTTATTCAAATCAATATAACGCAAGGTACCTTGCAACTGCTGTCTGACCGCTGGGTCTTTGACAATATCCTGCCCTGCACTCTGACCTAACTGCTGAAAAGCCTCTCCAACAGCCTTAATACCTTCAGCCTGAATCACAGCTTTGGTTTGTGTCGAACACTGCTCCACAATCACACGCTGTAGCACCTGCGCCAACTTCTGATCCAACTGAGTTTTCTGCTCAGGTGTGACATTACTAAAAGACTTTAAATCTGGATGTGCTGCCAAAGCGGTGAAAGTCCATTGCAAAACCGTGGTTTTATCCGCAGCAGTAGTCGCTTTAACTAGACAATCACTCAATTGATCGACTGTTGGCCCTGCCATCGCCACTTGTGTTGTACCCAACACAGCCGCAGCCATGAATACAGAACGACTCAAATGAGAAAATTTACGGCGGGCAGAAGTATAAACACGAGACATAAGCACAGTTCCAAATTGCAATCTTTCCCTTTGTACCATGCTCTGTCTAGATCATCTGTTATGACGCTGTAAATTGCGTAAGTCCACGCCCTTAAAGCTTTGGCAAAATGTAAAAACCATGATGATGGTAAATCACTCAACCTGCACCCTCATAATCCCATTCTTCAGGAATATTCGGCTGCTCAGGTGCTTTATTTAAATCAATATTCAAGTTGCGGCTGCCCTTAAATGATTTCTCACCCGAATCTGACGCAGGTGACACATCCAGACTGTAGCGGTAACGGAATTGCCAAAGCATCGGCTTGATCGGACGAATATCCAGACTCAAACTATCTTCATCATGGCACTTGCCTTTAGAACTTTCATAATCCTGTTCTGAGAAACAAGCCCGAATCATACGGCTAAAATTAAAGGGATAATTTTCAATAAAGCGGTGCGTCTTGCCTGAATCCTTTAACTCATAAAAGCTGGCATGCTCAACACTTGCACCGCCACCTGAATACATTTCTGAAAAGGTATCAATCACTGCAACGGCATAACGGTTTTGATCCATTGGAAACAGTTTGGGGAAAATATATTGGCTAGATCGTGCCATTTCTTCCGTAGCCGCCAATTCAATACGCCACTGCTTTAACAATTTAAAACCTGTGCTCGATGTCGCAAACTGGGCAATATATCCCTCAGATAATAACCATAAGGTTTGATCTGGCGTTTTCAGGCTCTTCCATTGTGTGCGCTGCGGACATAGCTCTTTTACTTGTTCACAGAGTTGCGTCTGTTCCATTGCACTCAGTTGTCCCTTTTTAAAGTCAAGAATCTGTAAAGGCGCAGCAAAAACAGATGCACTAAAATAGGCGGATGCACCCATTAAAATCATTCCACCTAAACCCATCTTATATTTAAGCATTGTGTTTCCTTAGGCTATTTTATATTCGTAATATTATTTGACGATTGCTTCAATCTGATCAAGATCCCACACTCCACCTGCGGCAAGGCCTCGACACATCCCTGTCCAGCGATCTAGCGTATGTACAAACTTCTGTCCATCCCAGACCCATTCATCACTCGACCAACAATCACCAATACCACGCCCTTTCTGCGAACTGCTGAGAATCCCATTATAAAACTCAGAGGAATGTTCCGTCACAAAAGTGGCTTTATTAGCCAGTGACTCATCCAATACCCATGCACCATAACCTTCATTATATGCACCTCGCCAACATAGGGTAGCTGCCAAAACTTTTTTATTGGTCAATTTATAGAGATCAATTGCTTGAGGTGCTGTTTGCTTACCATCATAAGCCCCTTCACAAAAGCCTTCTTGTTTCGGAATTGGCTGGGCAGCCATCAAGTTTTGATAGAGTGCAGCATAGCGTTTGTCTGTTGGCCGCAATGTTAGATAAGGCTTACTGGATGTTTTGATCTGCTTGACGGTAAATTTGGGTTGAGCGGCCAATACCTTGGACTCATCTGCCTTGCCCTTTTTAATTAAAGCGCCCACTGTTCCAATACGTTTTTGAAAATCATCCATTTTCAGTAATACCGCAGTCATCCCCTTATCTGAGATTTGCCAATGTAAATTGGCATTTTTAAACACGATTTCGGTCTTTTTCTTGGATTGCTGTAATAAGGCATTGACTTGATTTGTTGAGAGTTGCCCCATCAGTGGGAATTCTGTTCCATCGACGGACACTTGCCCAAAGTCTTTGCCATTCACATAGAAATGGAGATTTTTAAGCTTTGCTGCGGGCATAGAAGGTTGTTCAAAACGAGCCAATGCAAATTCAACCTGTACAGGCTGTCGTGCGCCTGCCTGACGGGTCAATAACAGCGATGCAGGTTCATCATCACTATATTCATTGTAATAACCTGCTGCTCGGCAAGTCCCTGTATTACTACAGTAAATTTCCCAATCTTCATGCGAGAATGAAATGCCTTTGATATCTTGGGCGAAAGCATTGGAACTCAGAATAATAAGGGAACAGGCTGAAAGAATCTTTTTCATAAGACTTATGCTCTAGGCCGTCTAATTTCAATACTATTATTTTAATCATTATGAATACTGACATGATTACTCATACTATATACGTTTTAACGCTACAGATTAAGCAACTTTACCAAAAAACAAATAAACACAAACAACTGTTTTTCAAATAAAATTTTAATTATTTTTCTTTAAAAAAAATTCAACCACCAATGCAATAGGAGTTGTAATATAAAGCAACATTCTAAGCATCATATACCCAAACAAAAGAAGAACATCACTCACAATGAAATTAGCATCCTCTCTATTAAGTTGAATAAATAATATAGAGACTAGAACGCTAGAGAAAATGATAGAAATAAATGCTCTAAGAGAATAATTTTTAATAAATTTAGTAAAAAAGAAAAATAGATTTGAAATGAAAATAACTAACAAAGTAAAAGCTAAAACATGGTCTACAATAATATGTCTATGAAAATAAGCATAAGAATAAGCAAAACCGATGGTCAGTTGTAAATTGAGTAATCCCCGCCCTAGATAGCTTGGCTTCATCATGGTTTATTTCTCAATATTTTTTATGGGGTTAGCGATTTTATCAAGTTCCTTTTTCAACTTAGATGGTAAGAAAATATCAGGTGGCAAATTCTTAAATACACCGATCCCTGTGATTGCATTGGAGGTACATCTAGAACAGCTCAAAATGCCACTGCAACCCTCTTCATTTAAAATTCTGTCTTCAATCTTTAGGAACTCATCTTTAGAAAGATAAAATGTATAAATATACACTTCACCACCATCGGCTAGTTGATATTCTAAGTAACTTCTATAGACATCCGCTCTCTTCTGCGGTTCATAAATAGGAAACAGTCGTAAACGCCCTTCAGCGATTTCTGGATAATAAAAGCTCCCATTGGGATCAAATATTTCAAACCCTTTCGGACTGATAAGCAACATTCCAGCATGTGTACCGACCATAACATCATTATTATTTACCATAATCGTAATTCTGTAGGAAGTTTTCACCTCAATTTTTACTGGATCTTTTTTATTGTTACCTCCTACGGTCAATGTCTTATTTAAAATTTTCATTAAAAAATCTTTCCAAATCAAAATCATTAATTTCTATTGTTATATTTTCAGCTCTTTCGCTATTCGATATATTATTTGTATATCCATTTTTATCAGTAACACCCTCTTCTATCTCCCCATTTTCTCTATGTATTCGATATGGAATCCCCGAGAGTATATTTCCTGTTTTCTGGTCAACAAGCATAAATTGATCAGAGAAGAATTGACCATTTACATAATCTGTCAGTAGAGGTACGACGTTTACGAATGTATCTTTTCCAGTGCTACTGTTACGGACAGCTAAATCTGAAATTTTTATATACATTGAACCACAAGTAGAGACATCACCAGCAACAATTGGGTTTCGTCCATTCACTTGTATGAACCCTCTTTCCGTAGCAATCGCTTTTGATAAAACTTTGCATCGAGGACAATAATGAGTCATTCCTTCTAGGTGAATAGCCTTTCCATCGACTAACCATATTTCCTCACCTTCCAGAATTTTTCCACCATGATCAGTGAAGCAACCTCTTGTTATAAATGCTTGCATATCTGACTAGCTCTAATTAAGAAAATATTAGCACTAGATTAGTTGTTTTACTTTTGTTCCCTTAATTTTTTAAAAAAACTAAATTATTTAATTATTATTAATTCATAGTTTTAATAAGGCATGAATTCTAACTAGAAAAGCCTTTATAAACTCTTACCCTATTAATTAGAGCAATGAGAATCTAAGTAGAATCCAGTCAATTTTTTTTATTATGATTCAAATCTGCTTTCCCCCATATCTCAAACAATATGTTAATTTTAACTCAACCCAAAACATCATCTGAAAATGAAAACATTAATCTCTATTCTTACTATTTTATTCGCATTATCAGCCACTTCAACTCATGCTGAGGTCAGTACCTTTAAACCCATCTTTCCCAAATTTTCAAATACAGCGCAAGAGCGAAAAGCCGAAAACCAAATTTATGCCTTGGGTGAAGTGTCCTTTGCCAACGATGTCCGTGTTCCCTTTTATGGAGTGACTGCACTCAATCCTGCCGATGAAGGCTTATTAAAAGACTTTAAAAACTGTACAGCCAAAAGCTGCCATTTCGATTTTAAACTGGATACACATCAGGCCAAGCAACTCAAATTAGTTGCACTACCTGAAATTGGTGCAGTACTTGTACCCAAAGATTGGCACGATGTGGAGGCATATGCGGGTGCAAATGGTACAGGTTCAGCCCTGCTGATGAGTCCAAATCAAAAACAGGCCATAGAATTATACGATTCATCCTTCTGTGTCGGTTGTGGTATGCCCAATGCCACGCTTTACTTTCCCAATCTGTTAAAAGAGAGTATTGAAAATGAGTTTGGCGGCTATAAAGACCCGCAAAAATTGGTGACCGTGGTCCATCCATCTAAACAAGTGGCTTTCTTTAGTTATCAAATTCCAAACTTGAATAATAAAACCCATGGCGTCGCGAAATACCATGATGAAGACACCTTTAACTTTAGAGAAATCATCGTAACTCTGGACAAATCACAGCAGCATTTGGTTGGGCCCATTTTAAACTTCTATCACTTTAACCATTGAGCCGTTTCAAACAGCTTGACTGGCTTTGAGTAGACTCAAGAAATGCTCAACCCGAACACTATTGCCTTTGGCACGGCAAATTGCATAGATCGGGGCGATACAGGGTTTTTTTGCTTCTAGCGGTTTATACACAATTTGCTTATTCCAGAAGTCCTGAATTGAGGCAGGAACAATTGATAGTCCAATCCCCGCTGCAATCAGATTCAGGCTCGAAGTTAAACGAGGGGCTTCTTGGACAATGTTGGGACTAAACCCCGCCTGATAGCAATTTGCCAAAATATTATCAAACAGGTCTTGCCCCGCAATACGGCGATACAACACAAACTCATACGGCTCTAAATCAAGCAAACGGATTGATCCCGCTTGCTCAGCCAAAGGATGATTACTTGGTAAAGCCACAATCAAGGGCTCATCCAGTACATGTATGCTTTGTACTTCGGCATGAATCGGTGCAGGTTTGCGCAGGAAAACGATATCCAGTTTTTCATTGATCACTGCATCGGTTAAGGCGGTACTGCTATCTTCTTCCAAATGAATGGCAACAGCAGGAAACTGCTCCCTAAATTGACGCAGCACAGCAGGCAAAAAAGGATGCAGCCCTGCGGAGTTGGTAAAGCCAATATTGATTTGACCTTCCAAACCTTGCGCAATGTTTTTGACCCGTTTCGGAATCGACTGGGCATGCGCCAAAATGGTAATCGCTTCCTGATATAAAGCCTTACCCGCTTCCGTCACCTCTACACCTCGGGGCAGACGTTTGAGCAAAGCCGTATCCAGCTCTTCTTCCAAACTTTTGATCAATCGGGTCAGTGGCGGCTGTTGCATATGTAGTCTAACCGCTGCTTTGGAAATATTACTTTCTTCCACCACAGCAACGAATGCATTGAGTTTATGAATATCAATCATACATACCCTAAAAGTATAGATAACGGCAAAAATAGCATTTGTGAATATACCACAAATCTTTCATGCTATAGCTCACAAGGTTGAACAGAAAGGTAATCCAATGAAAGCCCAAGCCCTATCAATAGAGAGTGAACCACTAGCGACTGCTCCTGATTGTAAGGCACTTTTTACGGGATTTATGAAATTGGGATTGATGGGTTTTGGTGGCGTGCTGCCACTGGCACATCGCATTATCGTTGAAGAACATAAATGGATTGATGCAGGCAAATTTACCGACTTACTTGGCGTGTGTCAGTTATTGCCAGGCGGTAACATCATCAATATGGCAGTTGCCATTGGAATGGAATTCCAAGGCGTGAAAGGTGCGATCAGTTCAGTCCTCGGTTTGATCTCTGCCCCGACGGCAATTGTACTGATCATCTATCAGGTCTATGAGCATTTTCAGTACCTCCCCGCAGTGAAACACATGATCCAAGGTTTGGCCGCTGCTGCCGCAGGCTTACTATTTGCGACAGGATTTAAGATGCTCAAGCCAATTTTAAAAAGCTATCTGACCATTTTCACCATTGGCCTGACTTTCGTGTTTATGATCTGTATCAAGCTGCCCTTAGCACTGACTTTAGCGATTTTACTGGCGATTAATATGCTGGTTCTAGGAGTGAAAAAATCATGATCTTAGTCACCCTTGCTATCGTATTTACTCAGCTTTCGCTACTGGCTTTTGGCGGTGGTAATGCCATTCTCCCTGAAATGCAACACCAAGTGGTAACCGTGCATCAATGGATGAGTGCAGAACAGTTTAGTTCGCTGTTTGCTATGGCACAGGCTGCCCCAGGCCCGAATATGATGATTGTGCCTTTGGTCGGTTGGCATGTCGCAGGTCCAGCAGGACTATTGGTCACTTCTCTCGCGAAGTTTGGTCCATCTTCAATCATCACCATTTATGCACTGAAATTCTGGGAACGCTTTAAAGCCAATCCATTACGGGCACGTTTTGAAAAAGCGTTGAAACCGATTACTGTAGGTTTAGTTCTGGTCAGTGCATGGTTGATTGCGGATGCATCTGCACAGAATCTGCTTTTGGTCATCATCGTGATTTTGACAGCCATCCTCGGCATGTTTAAAAAAATTCATCCGCTTTGGGTCATGGCTGCGGGTGCAGGACTTGGAATTGCTTTCCTTTAAGATTTAAGCATCAATAAAAAAACCTGCTTGATGCAGGTTTTTTATTGGATCTCGCATTACCAGATACTGACCCGTTTTTCAGGTGCTAAATACATTTTATCTCCCGCTTTGATCTTGAAAGCATCATAGAACGGCGCTTGATTGACTAAAGCACCATTGGCGCGAACTTTATCTGGTGCATGTGGATCTGTTTTTAAATACACAATCGCTTGCGCTTCACGAGTTTTAGCACGCCAAACTTGCGCCCAGCCCATATAAAAACGCTGCTCTCCTATCTGCCCATCAATGATTGGTGCAGGTTTACCAGCCAAGGATAGTTGATACGCTTTATAGGCAATCGATAGACCTGAGTTATCGGCAATATTTTCACCCAAGGTTAGTTCACCATTGACGTGATAGCCAGCAATCGGTTCATAAGCATTGTACTGCGCCACTAAAGCCTGTGTTTTGGCTTTAAAACGTTTGTGATCCTGTGCTGTCCACCAATTGCGCATATTGCCCAATTCATCAAACTGACTGCCTTGATCATCAAAACCATGGCTAATCTCATGCCCGATCACACTGCCAATCCCGCCATAGTTCACCGCATCATCCGCATCGATATTAAAGAATGGCGGTTGCAAAATGGCGGCTGGGAATACAATTTCATTGGAGGATGGATTGTAATAGGCATTCACGGTTTGCGGAGTCATAAACCATTCATCACGATCCACAGGCTTACCGAGTTTATCCAAACTGTCTTGATGCTCAAATTCTCTGGCACGAATCACATTACCAATCAAATCACCGTCTTTAATCTCAAGTGCTGAATAATCACGCCATTTCTTTGGATAGCCGACTTTAATCGATAAGCTGGCTAATTTCTTTTTAGCCTGTACTTTAGTTTCAGGACTCATCCAATCCAACTGGCTAATGCTTTGATCATAGGCTTGGATCAAATTCTGCACCAAAGCATCCATACGCTGTTTTTTCTCTGCAGAAAAATGTTTTTCCACATAGATTTTGCCTAGACCATCACCCAATACTGCATTCACGGTTTGTACACCACGCTTCCAGCGGACTTCTTGTTCTGCAACATCACGCAAGGTTTTGCCGTAAAATTCAAAACTCTCATCGACCAAGGCTTTGTTTAAGAAGGGTGAAAAATTACTGATCAAGTTCCATTTAAAATACGCTTTCCACACATTTAAAGGCGTTTTATTGATCACTGGATCAAGTGCTTTGAAATAGCTTAATTGATGTACTTGGATGGTTTGAATTTTGTCTTTGACCCCGACTGTATTGAGATAACTCTCCCAATCAAAGCTACGACTTAACTTATTTAAATCTTTAAGTGGGTAAATATTGTAACGCTTAGATAAATCACGGTTTTGTACATTACTCCACTGGATTTTTGCTAAGTCTGTTTCGAGCTTGAGAATGTCTTTTGCGTGCTGAGCCGCTTGCTGATCACCTGACAGTTGTAGCATGCGTTCAATATGCTTGAGATATTTGGCACGCGTTTCCACAAACTTCTGATCATCTTTTAAATAATAATCTCGATCTGGTAAACCCAGTCGACGCTGTGCCAAACCGGCAATCATCACATCAGAGCGTTTCATATCTTGATCAATACCGATATCAAACGGCGTTCTAACTCCGATACGAGAGAAATGCCCCATTAATTGAGCAAGGTCTTGTTTATTTTGAATCGCATCCACACCTGCCAATTCTTGCTTTAATGGTGTAATTCCCTGCGCTTCAATTGTTTTTTCATCCATAAAGCTGGCATATAGGCTGGAAACTTTTTGTTCAACCGTTCCTGTTGCCCATTTTTGGGCAGTCAGCGCTCCAACAATAGCATGTAACTGATTGGTGGATAGCTCATGTAATTCGTTGAATGCGCCCCAACGTGATTTATCTGCTGGAATCTCAGTATCTTTTAACCATGTGCCATTTACATAGTTATAAAAATCATCATTGGCAGACACGCTTTGGTCGATATACTGTTGGTCTATGCCTGAAACTTTTTGTGTTGGGGAGGATTGAATTGCTTGATCTGCCCATACAGTTGCAGTAAAGGCAGTCAGTGCAAGCGCCAATGCACTTTTGAGCAATATAGGTTTCATGATTTATCCTATTTATTTAGGTTTTAAGCGATACAAGAGAGAAATGAAAGATCATTAATTTTATCAAGCGACTATAGTGAAGTACTTGGATCAAATAAAGTCATTTTCGTTGCAATATATATTCACTTTTCACATAAAAACCACAAACTCGCTAAAACCTTTGGCAATAAAAAAGCCTTAGCATCGAGCCAAGGCTTCTTTTATTAACCAACTAAACGATTAATCCAAAGTTTTTTCAAAAGCTTTAAGACGCTTATAAATGGATAATAATTCAATAATCGTTGGCCATGATGTAATCAGGTATTGAAAGGACTTTCTCACTTGTTGGAATACATTCAGAATTTGCATCATGATCCCTAAAGTAACAGCACCCGCTGCAATTGAAGGCGCAAGTATAAAAATCCCATATAAATTATCTAATTGTAGGTACCAAATACGTACTAAATTAAAATAGGTATAATGAAAGTACAGTTTAAAATAATTCAAACGAACCTTACTAAAGAGTTCTTTTAGAGTCAAAGGATCAGCTCGATTTGCATGATCTTCTCCATAAACTAACTCTTTACGATATGCAGCCTCAACTTTTTGATTATTAAACTCTAAACCAGGAAGCTTATATCCAACCAACATCAAAACAACTGTCCCGAAGATTGCCCAACCTAAAGCAGCAATCATTAACGCATGGGGAATTTCGCCAACGACTGGTAAAACCTTTACATGAACTGAGAGTTGCAACAAGATTGGCAAAAAGGCAATCAGTGTCATGATTGCTTCAATAAAACTGACTCCTAAACTTTCTGAAGTTTTTGCAAAACGCATCGTGTCTTCTTGTACACGTTGTGAAGCACCTTCAATATGACGGAGTCTATCCCAGAACTGGGTATAGTATTCATTCATCGCTGTACGCCAGCGGAATATATAATGACTGACAAAAAATAAATTCAGGACCGCGATGGTGACATAGACCATCGCAATAAAGATAAAAGTCAGCATCTCAGTATAAAGCAGATTAAGTTCTCCACCTCCACTAGATACCATTTTCTGAATTAAATTATAAAAAGGTTGATACCAAGCATTGATCACTACATCAACCTGAACACTGAACCAGATATTAAACAGAATAAAAGCTGATCCCCAAATCGACCAAGCTTGCCATTTATTGTCTGAGCATATCCGCCAAAAAACAGCAAATAATGCTGTTGCGATAAAAAACCAGATATAAAACCAAAGAAATGAAGGTGCCCAGAAGCGACTGACATCAATCGGTAGTTCCGCATCAGTATAACCTTTGGCAAAACCTAGATATTCACCCCAGCTATGACCACCGCTATACCACAGCAGCATATTCAAAGCGATCCATATCACCACAGAAATGAAAAATGGACGCGGATTCGGAAAGAAAGACTTAAACATCTGTTTAACAATCCTTGTTATGTAGCGATTTATTTGAACAAGCCATCCTATGACCTGAAACTTAAAACTGTCTGATAAAAAAGTTTGATGATTTGTAGTTATTTACCTGTTTTTTCGCCTTTTTAATAGCTTTTTGTAGATGATTTACAATTTGTTTTTACCCGAACATAAGTTTAGTAAATGGACTCAAGTACTTAAGTCCATTACAAGGCTCATAAAATAAAGGCTTAGCGTGGCGCTGAAGTACTCATTTTTAAGGCAATATCCTGTTGCTCGCTTGGCGTTGGGAAGCTTTTGCTTTGAATTGCCCATTGAATTTCGGCGAGTTTTTCATTGGCGGCATCTACACCTGCCTGCATGGTCATCTCACGACCTTTGACATCAAAGATATGTGCTTTTTCACGCAGATCAGGCTGAATTACAATATCAGCCTCTTTAAGTTCCTCTTCTGCCAAACGTCCTTGCATGATATTGATATTCTGATTGAACAAGCCCCAGACATTGCTGGTTTCAGTATGAATCGGTTGTGCCAAGATATCCACGGCGATGACCACATCCGCCCCCAATTCACGTGCAACCTGTACAGGCACGGGGCTGACTAAACCGCCATCAACATACTCAACATCATGAATTTTGGTCGGTACAAACATACTTGGAATGGATGCAGAAGCCCGTACCGCCTGCCCAGTATTGCCATAATTAAATACAGTTCGGGTACCGTCTTTTAATTCGGTCGCCACCACATACATTGGGATTTTCATTTTTTCTAATGGCAGGTTATGCACTTGCTCATTGATATAGTCTTCCACTTTTTTACCGTCAAAAAAGCCCTTTAGACTGACATTGACTTCGCGTACATCATTGGCTTTGAGCTTTAAAGCAATATCGCGTAATTCGGCAGGACTTTTACCACTGGCATAGATTGAACCGACAATACTGCCCGCACTGGTGCCCACGATAAAATCTGGACGAATGCCTTGCTGCTCTAATACTTCAATCACGCCAATATGGGCATAACCACGCGCGCCACCACTGCCCAATACCAATGCAATCACAGGGCGTTTTTGCTGTTGTTTTATGGCATTAAAGGGTTGGCTTACAGCTTGAGCTTGGGCATCTTCAATCACGGGTTTTAAATGTGAAGTATTTTGGCAACCAGCCAAAACTGCCATTGAAAGACCCAACATCCATAATTTAAGCTGTTTCATACGCCGCGATTGCCATATTAACCATATCTCTAGACCTAAATTTTAGCGTTTAGCGCATCTAAAAACTGTAGCAATTTTTTGTATTTGTCATCAAAAAGACATAAAAAAAGCTCCTCGAAAGGAGCTTTTTTTATGATTTTAGTTTTGCTTTAGATGCATTACCAAATATCAGAATCAACTTTTTTCTTTAATTCTGGATAGTTATCAATCTTAAACTCAGGCTCTTTAATACCGCGCTTCAACTGAGAAGTATAGTCTTTTAACAGAGTCCGTGCCATAGGGGTTAACAATAAGATTGCGATCAAGTTAATCGTCGCCATGATCCCCATGAACAAGTCCGCCATTGACCAAACCAATGGCACACTACCGATCGCACCGAAGTACACCATCACCAACACAAAGATTCGGAAGATGAACATCACTTTCGGATTGTTATTGATAAACTGCACATTACTTTCTGCATAGGCATAGTTACCAAGTACAGCGGAATAACAGAATAAGAATAACAGCACCGCAAGGAAGTCAGCACCCCAGTGTCCGACTTGAGTTTCCAATGCACGTTGAGTTAGTTCTACCCCGACAAAGCCCGCATCGTGATAAACACCCGATACCAAGATAATGATCGCAGTACTGGTACACACAATGAACGTATCAACGAATACACCAAGCATTTGCACCAAGCCTTGGTTCACTGGATGTTTCACATCCGATGCTGCTGCAGCGTTTGGTGCAGAACCCATACCCGCTTCGTTAGAGAACAAGCCACGCTTGATCCCTTGCATCATTGCCATCGAAATCATGGCACCGAAGAAACCACCCGCTGCCGCATTAAACTGGAATGCCTCAGTGAAGATCAGTTTAAAGATACCCGGAAGAAGTTCGTAATTGCTGATGGCAATATACATCGCCACTGCTAAATACAGGCCCGCTTTTAATGGTACGAACATTTCTGCAAATTTAGCGATACGTTTGATACCACCAAAAATCGCTAAGGCAACCATAACAACCAGTGCCAGACCAACCCATGAAATTTCGAGATCAACACCACCTAAGTGGGCAACCAGATTGGCTTTGTCCCAACCCCATGCATGTGAAGATGCATTGGCAATCGCATTGATTTGAACTGAGTTGAATACGAAACCATAGGTAAAAATCAAGGCCAGCGCGAAGATCACACCAAAAGTTTTACTGCGTAAGCCTTGCGTAATATAGTAGGCTGGTCCACCCCGAAACTGCTTACTATTGCTATCTCGTACCTTAAATAATTGAGCAAGCGAAGACTCGATAAAAGCCGAGCTCATCCCCAATAATGCAGTAAACCACATCCAAAACACTGCACCTGGTCCACCAATCGCAATCGCGATCGCCACACCTGCAATGTTACCTACCCCAACACGACTAGCTAAGCCCGTTACAAATGCTTGGAAAGGTGTCAATCCGTGTGAATCTTTTTCTTCACCTTTAGTACGACTACCCTTCATCACCTTGATACTGTGGAAGAACATTCTGATTTGGACAGCTTTCGTTGCAATGGTATAGAAAATACCAACTGCTAGCAGGAAAACAACGAGAAAGTCCCATAAAGGATCATTGAAAAAACTTACCCAAGCCATCAGGGTGTCATTTAATTTTTCATTCATCACTTATTCGCTTTTAAATATTTTATGTACGTCCGTACATATACGATAACAATGGATGAATCAAAAAAGCCCCGCTTGGGGCTTTTGATCCGACTTAGGCAAAGAATTTCAAAATTAATTGAATTACTGTTGCGTTAATTAAATCAACGAAGAACGCACCACAAAGCGGAACAATCAAGAAGGCTTTATGAGATGGTCCATACATATTGGTAATCGCTTGCATGTTTGCAACCGCAGTTGGTGTTGCCCCCATACCAAAACCACAGTGACCTGCTGCCAATACCGCTGCATCGTAGTTTTTACCCATGACGCGGAAGGTAATGAACGCAGCATATAATGCCATCGTAATGGTTTGCGCACCTAAAATAACGACAAGCGGGCCAGCCAAATCTGCCAACTGCCACAATTTCAATGAAAGCAAAGCCATTGCAAGATAGAGCGATAATGATGCATTACCAAACACATCAATTGCACGGTCAAAGATATCTACTTTTAATACGCTTTCTAAGACATTACGTAAGATCACACCCCCGCCAAGCGCCCAAACGAATGTTGGTAACTCGAACCAAGTGCCCTTACTGAAACCTGTCATGAATTCTGCGAATGCCAAACACGCAGCAAACATACCCAAAGTGGTAATCGCATTATCAGCCGTAATTAAACGAACCTGATGTGGATTTTCAAATGGTGCCAGCTCGTCAGGATGTTGATCTAAATGCGTATCACGATTTTTGATTTCAGCTGGGGTCTGTGCTTGAGCAAGGCTATAACGGTTAATCAACAACTTCGCCAATGGACCACCGATAATACCACCGATAATCAGACCGAAAGTTGCACTCGCCATACCCAAAGCTAACGCACCTTGAATCCCATGCTGGGTCTCAAGAATTTCACCCCACGCACCTGCAGTACCGTGACCACCTGTCAATGTAATTGAACCTGCAATCAAACCCACCAAAGGATCAATACCCAATAGGGTTGCAAGGCTCATACCGACAGCGTTCTGCACCACAATAAAAGAGGCGACACAGACCAAGAAGATCACTAAACCAATACCGCCTTCTTTGAGCTTCATGAAGTTAGCACTTAAGCCAATCGAAGCGAAGAAGATCAACATAAAACTGGTTTGTAATTCACTACTAAAAACAATACTGTAACCCCAAAGTGAGTGTACAAGTAGTGAAAGTACCGCTGCAACCAAACCACCAGCCACAGGCTCAGGAATGTTATAGCGTTTTAAGAAGTCAATTTTATTAACGAGCAAACGTCCTAATAACAAGACGATGACCGCCGAAATTAGGGTATAGAAACCATTAAAAGTAAATTCCATATCTTCTTCCGTTTATTTTATTCGCTCTAGCGATGATTTTTTCACCACTTTGGAACGCATAAAATAGTAACTCTCAAAATGAGTGAAAACTCAATCAACTTAATAAAAAGCATACAGTTCTAAGCAAGAACTAAGGCCTGTTTCGTTGATCAGTTTTCACGGATGATTTACACCTACTGGATAGGTGGCTTAGAAGTTATAGCGAGCCATGGCCCCTACACGATTATCCTTACCTTTTTGTCCATCAAAGGTCTTACGTTCGCCGTAGACATACTCTAGACCAAACGTAATCGGTGTGACTGGTGAATACATGATATTCCACCAACCTTGTTGCAAGGTTTTGTTCTGCGCAGCATCTTTTGCAATCACCGCTTGTTTAGCAAAGTCATTGCTATCATCCGCAAACATTGCGCCATAAGCCAAGGTACTACGTAATTTAGGATTAATTTGATAAGTTGCACCGACCGTCAGCGCATCGAACTCATTCAAATTTAGACCGAAGTTATTTGGATTTACGTTGTAAGCATTGTTGGTATACAACAAGAATTTACTATCGCCCTTCACATGCGAATAGTCGATCATCGCCTGCAACGCATCGGTGAACTTATATTTTGCACCGACCGCGACACCCCAGCCCAATTCTGAATCATTGGCACTAATCTGTTTAGTTTCTTTCTTAAAGGTATCGTTATCAATTTGTGTTAACACTTCTTTATACGCATCTTTACTACGTGCTTCAGTAATCAATGCACGTACAGACGTTGTACCCTGACCTTCTGCAAAATCATATTTTAATTTTGAAGTTAAAGCGGGCGCTCGGTTATCGTCATTGCCTTTTTCCAAAGCAACAAAATAATGTGTCGCTGGATTAAATGCACCACTATAACGGACCATTGGCGTACGGTAAGTCCCGATTCCCAAAGGCGAGTTAAAATCAAGCATTTCTGGCTGTAAGTCAGTTGCCAAGAAAGTTGAGGTAGTTTGACCAAATAGCCAGTCATTCATTGTTAAATAAGCATGGCGAATACGAATGGTGTCATTGCTACTACCACCACGGAAATCGACTTCTAACTTACCACCCACTTCAGCGCCTTCGACTGGTGCTTTAAAATCAAGCCCCAAACGGGTAACCGTTGCAGTGCTGTAGAAGCGATCACTGTTCTTTTCAGCGCCTTCTAAATCAACCTTATTGATGCGGTTAAAGATCCCGTCACCACCTTTAGATTGATAAGAAGCATCACCACGTAAGAAACCGTGTAATTTAACTTCTGCACCAGACGCAGTGTTAAACACCAATTGCGACTTTTTAGGAACAGCGGGTCCCACAGCTACATTTGCAGGGTGATCTGGGTGTGTTTCTTTAAAATTAGAATGTTCCTGTACAGGAGCAAGGTCATTTTTTTGTTTTGCTTGGGGAACATATTGCTGTAATAAAGCTTTTAATTCCTTCACTTCATCACGAAGTTGTTGAATCTGTTCTTGCTCACTAGCAGCGTGTGCGTTGTTCATCATTAAGGCAGCAACAGTGATTGCTAAACCTTGTAGTACGAACGGCTTACGGATGAGAGATACACTCATGAGAAGCTCCTTGTATCTGTGTATATTTCAACATTTTCTAGCGGCATAAAATTGGATAAATTTGCTATGCCTAGGATAGAAAATTCCCCTCACCTTATCAGTAAGGAAAGCCCAATCAGTTTTTTAAAAAGGGCGTATTATGCATAAATTTCGAATATTGTGTGTACTTTTTATTTAAGGAGTTCTCATCATTTTCGCGTGAATAAAAAAATAGTTTTTCGATTTCATTATGTTACTAATAGTTTTCTTTTTCACACAAACCAAACAAAACATATAAAACATACTACAACTTATCATAAAGCTTTCTTTTTGTGATTATTTTTTACACACCGCTAAAGTTGTATGTGAAAAACTATCTGCAAAAACCATTTATTGATTTATAGTCAGCACACATTAAAAGATCAAAATGATGAGGAGTTTTTTATGAACACGGAACAAGTCCGCTATGTAGATGAAGCGATTACGTCTCGTCATTCAGTCCGTGCATTTTTAGATACCCCTGTCGAAACACAAACCATCAAAGATATTTTAGCGGTAGCAAGTCGTGCGCCTTCTGGCACCAATGTTCAGCCTTGGAAAGTCTATGTGGTGACAGGGCAAAAACGTGCAGAGATGATTGATCGTGTTTGCACTGCCCAAATTGAACTGCTACAAAAACCTGAGCTTGCAGCACAATATCAAGAGACTTTTGCCTATTATCCTGCAACTTGGATTTCACCGTTCATTGATCGTCGTCGTGCCAATGGTTGGGGTCTGTATGGTTTGCTGGGCATTCAAAAGGGCGAAAAAGAAAAAATGGCAGCACAACAATTGCGTAACTTTCAATTGTTCGATGCCCCCGTTGCTTTATATTTTACCGTGAATAAAGTCATGGGTATCGGCTCCAAAATGGATATTGCCATGATGATTCAAAATGTCATGGTGGCTGCTAAAGCGCGTGGCTTAGATACTTGCCCGCAAGCCGCATGGAATCACTTTCATCCAATCGTACTGGATATTTTGGGCGCACCAGAAGATGAAGAACTGGTTTGTGCAGTGGCTTTAGGTCATGCTGACCCTGAGCATATTGTGAATACCTTTATTACACCGCGTGAACCTGTTGAAAACTTCACGGTGTTTTTAGACTAGACTTGTAAATAAAGCAGTCTCTAAGCTGAGAGACTGCTTTGCTGTTTTCCAACTTTTAAAATGGCAAACAATCCTGCACTGGTAAACAGTAACATCATGATGCCCATGTTCAGAGATGCCTTCCATACCAAGAAGTTCAAGATAATCCCAGCCAACAGACCACAAGCAAATTGCATACTGCCCATAATGGCACTGGCCGTACCTGCACGTGCCCCTTGCTGAGACATCGCCAAAGCCATCGCATTCGGCCCTGTTAAACCAATTCCTGATACCACAAAGAATAAGCCTGACATCAGAAGTAATAGCGGTGCATCCGACATCAGCCCTGCAGTCAGCACAATCAATGCCCCAAAGCACTGGATTAAACCTCCCAAACGCAGGCGTTGGAAAATTCCCATTCGGGTATTCAGATGTTTATTCAGCGAGGACATCAACATAATCCCTGCTGCATTCAACGCAAATGCATAAGAGAAATGCTGCTGGGACAATCCATATTGCCCCATAAACACTTCGGAAGCAGAGCTGATATAACAGAATAAAGCTGCACCCGTTAAACAGCCTGCAAACATCGGCACACGGAAACTCTCATCTTTTAAAATTGCCCCATACAGCGTACTGACTTGATAGGCCGATAATTTTAAACGGCGCTCAACGGGAAGGGATTCTTTAAAGAAGAAATGTACACAGAGCCAACACACCACCCCAATCATCGACAAGACGATAAAAATTGCCTGCCAAGGGAAGAAGGTCAAAATCCATGCCCCAAAGATTGGCGCCAGAATCGGTGCCAGCCCCATCACAATCATCATGCTAGAAAAGGCTTGTGCAGAGCCGTGCATATCCAGACGATCACGAATGGTTGCTCGCGCCATGACCACACCGACACAGCCACCTAAAGCTTGAAAGATACGAGCTGCAATCAAAGCCCACTCATTACTTGCAAATACACAGGCTAAACTGGCGATCGCATAAAGCCCCAAGCCAAAATATAATGGCTTTTTACGTCCACTACGGTCACTGACAGGTCCATAAATCAACTGTCCAATCGCCAGTCCCAAGAAATAAGCAGGTAAGGTATTGGCCACCATTTGTGTACTGACCCCAAACTCATCTGCCATTTGCGGCAAAGCGGGTAAATACATATCGATCGACAACGGCCCTAATGCGGTTAACAAAGCAAGCAACAAAATCCATGCTGTTGAATATTGACGCTGATTGGTTTGCTCTGCCTGCATAATGCTCTACTTTTCATGTTAATCACCATTCTAAGCTTAGCATCCTCAACATATTTGTGCATAATAAGAATCAGAAAATTGATTGCAGAATACAAAAAGGACAAACTTTGAATCCTTGGTTCGGACGTTTAAGACAAGCAACCTATAACACCACGTTTATGTATAACGTGCGTATGTTAATCGCCTTTACGGGGACTGCTTTTGTTCCCTATCTTTTAGATTATCAATTGGCAACGATTCCCTTAACACTCGGTGTCGTTGCCGCCGCGATTAGTGATATTGATGACCGCTTTTCTGTGCGCATCATGAACCTGATTTATACCTATATCGGGTTCTTCATTACAGCGGCTTCGGTTCAACTGTTATTCCCCTATCCAATCGCCTTTGCAATTGGATTAATCGCCTCTTGTATCGGCTGGATCTTATTGGGTTCTTTAGGTCGTCGCTATGCCACCATTGCCTATGGTTGTCTGGTCATTTCGGTCTATTCCATGTTGGGCGTACATTTATTTGAACAATGGTATCTGCAACCTGCTCTGCTTGTTGTCGGTGCGGCTTGGTATGGTTTACTTTCTACTATCAGCTTTCTATTGTTCCCTGTACGTAAAGTTCAGGACCAACTGTCTGCCTCCTATTCAGCTCTTGGTAGCTTCTTGTTTGCTAAATCAAACCTATTTGATGTCGACATGACGCCTTCAAGCTATCAACAAAGCATGATTGATATCGCCTTGGAAAATGGCAAACTGGTGGGGATCTTCAATGATCTGCGCATGTCGTTGTTGACTCGTTTGAAGGGTGACCGAGGACAAAAAGATACTCGGCGCAGTCTGCAATACTATTTTGTCGCACAAGATATTCATGAACGCGCGGACTCAGCCCATATTGATTATCAAAAACTGGCAAAGGTCTTTCAGCACAGCGATATCTTATTTCGCTTTCAACGGATTTTATCTATTCAAGGCAAAGCCTGTCAGGACTTGGCACAATCCATTTTAAGCCGTACCCGTTATGTACATAACAAGCGTTTTAAACACAGTTTTGAAAATTTAAGACTGTCCTTAGAAAAACTGCGTGAAGATGGACATTATGATCAGGTGCGGGTGAATGCCCTATTTGCACTTTATCAGAACCTTAAGTCGATTGATGCACAATTACAAAACCTAGAGACTGAACGCAATCTGCAAAAAATCGATGCGGAACATGCAGAAAGTCAGCTCAAAGATGATGATCTCAAAGGCTGGAATGACATCATGGTTCGGGTGAAACAGCATCTCACCCCTGAATCGGTACTCTTCCGTCATGCGGTACGTTTGTCGATCGTCCTCTTTATTGGTTATCTGTTTATCCAGATGACCAATATTGCTTATGGTTACTGGATTTTATTAACGGCACTGTTTGTCTGCCAACCCAACTTCAACGCCACCAAGCGACGTTTATACCTACGTATCATCGGAACCTTGGTCGGGATTATTGTTGGACTCGCCATTATCTATTTTATTCCTTCAATCGAAGGTCAATTGGTGATGCTGATCCTGAGCGGTGTACTGTTTCTGGAGCTGCGTAGTAAGCAATATGCGCAAGCCACTGCATTCATTACCATCCTTGCGTTAATCAACTTTAATCTGGATGGCTCTGCATTCGCAGCGGGTCTACCCCGTTTTATTGATACTGTGATTGGATGTGCTTTGGCATGGTTTGGTGTCAGTTTTATTTGGCCAGACTGGAAGTTCCGCAGATTACCGCGCTCAATTCAACGCTCTCTACAGGCACAATGTAAATATCTTGCCGAGGTGGTGGAACAATATCATCAAGGTCGTAATAATGCCTTGAATTATCGCGTCGTTCGACGTGCCGCACACAATACCGATGCCGAAGTGGCTTCCCTGATTTCAACCATTGCAACCGAACCGAATATTGATGTAAATCAAAAAAGTTTAGCGTTTGAGTTTTTATGCCTGAGCCATACTTTTTTAAGCTACATCGCAGCATTAGGTGCGCATCGTGAGCAAATCCAAGATCAGGAAGTATTGGGTTTACTCGATCAAGCTTTAGATGATATTCAAGGGGCACTCCTCAGAGATGAAGTTCCTGATTTATCAGCACAAAATCTGATGCAAACCATTCGTGATCGTCTCAGCCGCAATGAAGATCATGATCCCAAATCGCTGATTATTTTGCAGCAGCTTTCACTGATGCTCAGTGTGTTAACACGCTTAAGTATGCTGAAACAGAGTCTGAGTCATGAACCGAATGAAGATGGTACCGAATTTGCTTCACTTTAATGGCTGTTGTGATTGCAATAGCCCCCATGATTCGCCATTGGCATAATATCTTTGCATGCCAATAGATGTTAAACTAAACCCAGTTATATACTCATTTTTTATACTATGACCGCCAAAACGCTATACGCTTATACGCTACAACCTGTTCCTTACGAAGTTTCTGAAGCTGAACAACGTCAAGCTCAATTGATGATTTGGCGTAGTACCAACAAATTCAGCCGCAAAGCATGGATGATTATGATTGCACTGGTTGTACTTTCATTGGTTGCTGCAGGACTTATTAAATATTACTCCACTTACTCAACCGTGATTTGTTGGGTGGTGATTGTGAGTGTGGTGCTGTTCTATTTGATCAAACGTTTTGGTCTGGAGTGGTACGTTAAACGCAAGATGACTGAATTCCCAGTACAGGAAATTAAAGGTCTACGTTTAGGTGTACAACCTCACGGTATCGTGATGCGCCAAAAAATGGGTCTGCAAGAAGGTACTGCAACCATTGGTTGGAAAGACATTTACGAATGGTATAGTTCACCTGACTTTATTTTGGTGAACTTCAAGGTAAAAACAAAAGGCGAAGAACAACAAGGTGCCTATATTTTACCAAAGCGTATGGACTCGAAAAATTTCTCGTTCAATACCGTCCGCAGACACCTAAATGAAACGGTTGGTGCGCCTAAATCAATCTAATAAATTAATCACTATAAAAGACCTCTCGACATGAGAGGTTTTTTAATATCCATTAAATAAATGAGAATCAAAATCAATATTACCTGCAAAATCCATATTATGTTCTTATTCTTGGGTTATAATTTTTTACATGAATTTCATTATCTTTCCATTCTTTGACCATGTTTAAAAAAGTTTTCTTCCAAATCCATTGGTTTTTAGGGATTACCGCGGGACTCATTCTCTCTTTAATGGGAGTCACTGGTGCAATCTACTCATACGAACCACAAATTCTAAAATGGATCAACCAAGACAGCTATGTCGTTGAGGTTGCCCAAACACCAAAACTCACCCCTGCCCAACTGTATCAACATTTCAATCAGCAACAACCCGAGATTGAAATTAACAGCATTACCATTGCTTCTGACCCAACAGCATCTTCTACCGTCAATATTAAAAAAGAAGGTGCGCGTCGTGGTTACAACATGATGGTCAATCCATATACAGCGGAAGTCTTACCCGATATTAAAGGTCGTGACACCTTACAATTTATTCAGCGTTTACATCGTAATTTAACGGCTGGAGAATTTGGGGCGCAGATTACTGGGGCATCTACGCTGATGCTGATTTTCTTTGTATTGAGTGGTATCTATCTACGCTTTCCAAAGAAACATAGTATTAAACAATGGTTGTTTATTAAGCCAAAACTAAAAGGTCGTAATTTTATTTGGGATCTACATGCAGTAGTCGGAACCTGGGTGGTTGTGTTCTATCTACTGTTTGCATGTACAGGCTTATATTGGTCTTATGACTGGTGGCGTGCAGGTATGTTCAAAGTCATGGGCGTTGAACAACCACAACGTAATCAACAAAATAATGAACGTGGCAAAAATAAGCAACCTGAACTGGAAAAAACGCAGGTTAATAGCATCCTGACGCAAACATGGACAGGCGTAAATGCACAGATTGGCCGTGAATATTCTAGCCTGACCTTAAATATTCCTAAACGTGATGATGCCAAGGTTGAACTTTCATTTGTCGATGCTATTCCACAACATGAGCGTGCACGTAACCAAGCGGTTTATAACTATCAAAACAATAAATTCGAAAAATTCGAACTGTATGAAGACAAGAAGCTCAATGAAAAAATCATGAGCAGTATGCTGCCCGTGCATCGTGGTAGCTTCTTTGGTTCAACCTATCAATTTATTGCCATGTTGGCTTCATTGGCCATGCCACTGTTCTTTGTAACAGGTTGGATGCTGTATCTAAAACGCCGTAAACAGAAGAAATTAACTCAAGCGGCACGTCAGTCACTCGGCGCACAGCAGATTGACCCAAATGCCAAACCTTGGCTGATTACTTATGCAACGCAAACTGGTGTGGCTGAACAATTGGCTTGGCGTACTGCGACCAGCTTGCAAGAAGCACAACAGCCAACTACGGTTAAACCAATTCAGCAACTGACTGAGCAAGACCTGCAACACGCAGCACAGGTTTTATTCGTAGTCAGTACCTATGGTACAGGTGAGGCACCTGATCTGGCCGCAAGTTTCAGCAAGAAACTGATGCAACAACAGCTTGATTTGAGTCAAATGCACTATGCCGTACTGGCACTAGGTTCAAAAGAATATCTTGATAGTTATTGTAGCTTCGGCTATGCGGTAGATGCATGGTTAAAGCAATGTCATGCACAACCCTTATTTGACTTGATCGAAGTGGATAATGCCAATGCCTCTGATATTCAGCGTTGGAATCAGGGCTTGTCTGCGGTAACCCAGCATGAGCTACATGCCATGAATATTGAGAAAGTATTTGATCAATGGACGCTAAGCGAACGCACCCTACTTAATCCAGATAGCTTAGGGCAGGCAGCTTATAATATCGAGCTGACCTCAGCATCTGACATGACCTGGCATGCGGGTGATATTGCAGAAATTCAACCTGCCAACAGTTTGACTGATATTCAGAATTTCTTGATCAAGTACCAAACCCCTGCACATAGTATCGTTGAATCATTGAACCAAAATATTGAACAAGCACTGTGGAATAGAAATCTGCGGGTTGAGATCCAGCCTTTTAGTACACTTGAAGACTTACTGGAACAATTACCCACCCTACCCGCACGTGAATATTCGATTGCCAGTATTCCATCTCAACAAGTACTAAGACTGGTGGTTCGCCAAAAACGTGATGAAAATGATCAACTCGGTCTTGGTTCTGGCTGGTTAACCGAATTTGCGCAACCAAAACAAAATATCGCCCTGCGTATTCGAACCAATGAATCATTCCATTTAATTGACGATAACCGCCCTATTATCTGTATCGGTAATGGTACTGGTATCGCAGGTCTTATGAGCTTGTTACAGCAACGTAATCGACAAAATTACACTGCTAACTGGCTGATCTTTGGTGAACGTCAACGCGAACATGATTTTTTCTATCAAGAAACCATTCAAGCCTGGTTAAACATGGGAACACTACAACGTTTAGACCTCGCCTTTTCTCGCGATCAAGAACAGCGTATCTATGTGCAGGATATATTACGCAACAATGCAGATGAACTGATCAAATGGGTTGAGCAAGGTGCGGTGATTTATGTCTGTGGTAGCATTGAAGGTATGGCTTCTGGTGTCGATCAGGCATTGATGGAAATTCTTAGCGAAGAAAAACTGGATGAGTTAAGACAAGCTGGTCGTTATCGCCGAGACGTTTATTAATTCTTCTCTATAAAAAAAACGAGTGCTAGCCACTCGTTTTTTTATAAGACAATAAGAGGATTTGCCTTTCTCTGAATTTTGCATACACTTAGCACGGTTCAAATCGACACAATTAAGATTATGCAAATAAGTTCATGGGTTCGTATTATTTTAGCCCTTATCGGTTCAGTTCTGTTCTTAGATGGCGCAATTCTGATCGCTTTTAAAAAGATTCATATCGGAACCGTACTGCCGCTGCTATTTGGACTATTTTTCTGTCTCTATGCTTATTTCTATTATCATATTGAACGTTTCTTTTTCTATCATTTCCGCTTGCATTCAATTTGGCGCTTTGGCTGGCTCTGTTTCTGGATTTGGTTAGTTAGCTTAGGCTATTTCTTCGATTATCTTTCAGATAATAATGCCAAAACTCAACATATCCCTGCGGTTAAAGCAATTATCGTACTAGGTAGTGGTGTGGAAAAAGGACAACCATCTGCAACGCTCGCAAAACGTTTAGACCGTGCCGCCCCAATTGCTTTAGCTCAGCCTCAAGCAAAATTAGTCATGACAGGTGGTATTGATTTTGGTGAAACTGATAGCGAAGCCGTGGTGATGTCACGTTACGTACAACAACACTATCACATTCCTGCATCACAAATCATTTTGGAAGATAAAAGCACCAGCACTGAGCTAAATCTTAAAAATAGCCAACAGCTCTTGCAGGCACAACAGATTAGCATTCAACAACCAATTGCAATTGTGACCAGTGACTTTCATACCTTGCGTGCTGCTGCCATTGCTAAGAAACAAGGCTATACGGATATTACCCTACTCGGTGCGACTACACCTCTAAGCACACGCTACAATGCATGGTTA
Organism: Acinetobacter sp. UBA991; assembly: GCF_002292065.1. Taxonomy (NCBI): domain Bacteria; kingdom Pseudomonadati; phylum Pseudomonadota; class Gammaproteobacteria; order Moraxellales; family Moraxellaceae; genus Acinetobacter; species Acinetobacter sp. UBA991. The sequence goes on from NZ_DBBF01000034.1 coordinate 39,654, forward strand.
AGAGAATACTTTGCCTATGCGAGTGGTTGGATCTTAAATGAGTATTGATTGAGAGATTACCCTCTCAATTAGGATGAAGCTGAGTTATGCAACCGAATATCACGTGGTAAAGGTAGTTTTAACTCAGCAAAGACATCTGGACGTTGTAAATATATTTGGTATAAAAAATTCTTAATATCCAATAACAAAGAATCAGGAGAAACCAATAAATTGTTTCCCTCTGGGGTTAAATCTAGAGATAAGATCGTATTATTTTCTTTTAAAAATGGAATCAATTTTTCAATAAAAGCCAGTAATGGTACTTCCTGAATTTCGTATTGCGCCCAATTGTCTTTAATCAGCAGTTTTGCCAAACTTTTATTCTGCCACACGGATAAAGCATGTTGCCCAGATGGTGTTGAGCATAAGGCCCAACCATCGTGATACAGTGCAATCACATGACGTTGCATAACAATATTTTGAATGAACTGACGGTAAGCGTCTTTGAGTGAAGAACCAGAAGGTGTAGTTTGAGATTTCGACGCAGCCTTGCGTTGATAAGGGTTTCTCATAAAGTACTTCAATATTAGAATCATTATTGACGCTAATGATAGAATAACTTTGTATGGATTACAATGATATGAGATTTAGGGAAGATATATGGTGGGCGCTGACGGGAT